>JBGTDE010000037.1:0-5728 GCA_041748475.1 Rubrobacteraceae bacterium
GTGGCGTAGGTTCGGTAGACCGGGAATTCAGCGACTACTTCGGTGAGTGCGTCACGCAGGGTATTTATGGTGAAGTCGTGGGAGCGGTGGGCGTAGCCGTCCCCGACGGTGCCGGTGGATATCTGGATCAAGCGCCGCGACAGCACGCTTAGCTCGCTGGAGAGTGCGTCCCGCATTATGAGCTTCTTGCAGTCGTACAGCAACTCCTCGAAGTTCATCTCTGTGCCGAGGAAACGCCGATATGCCCGATCCAATCCAGTTTCACCGTCCGGGTCCACGAAGAGTCCATTAACGAGATTGGTGAACTCGTAGCCGGTGGTTCCCGCAATGGGCCAGTCTTCGGGGAGGCTCTCGTGGTGAGCGACTATCTTCTCAGCGAGTATGTAGAGCGGCTCCTCTTCGTCCGAGCCGAGGGCTTCGGCGGCGGCTTTTTGGAGGCGTTGGAAGTATTCCGCCGGGTCGTGAAGGCCGTCGGGGTGGTCTATGCGGAGTCCCGAGACCTTGCCGCTGCCGACGAGATCCAGGAAGAAGCGATGCGTCGCTTCGAAGACTTCCTCGTCCTCGACTCGGACACCTGCGAGATCGTTGATGGCGAAGAACCTGCGGTAGTTGATCTCATCGCTCGCCACCCGCCAGAACACGAGCCGATACGCCTGCTCCTCCAGAATTCGATGCAAAGATCCGAAGCTCTCCGGTTCACCCACGACACCGTTCAGTGACCTTATCCGTTCCTCTACAGCCCGCGCTATCTCCCCGGATTCGGAGCACAGCCTCGCGAGCCGCCTTTTGTTGATAGCGGCATCCCGCATTCGCTCTTCCAACGCTTCTTCATCAGTTGCGTCTTGGCCCGGCAGGTTCCCGAACGCCGTTATGAGGCTTTCGAGTTCCAGGGAGTGTTCATCTTCGGGCAGGTCTTCGAGGTTTGAGAGGACCATTGGGTAGGTCTTGGGGTCGAGGGGGCATTCATGTTCGTAGTAGCTAGCGGAGAGCTTGCCATCTTCGGCGCTGAAAGAGAGCGAGATCTCACCTCCCTCCAACACGGCGCGGTAGTGATCCCCGAGTACCGGCAACAAAACCTTGCCGTGAAGCCGGGGCCGGTTCGTCGGGTACCAGTCGATGTCGAAGAAAGCGGCGCGAGGCGAGGCGGGGCCGTGCTCCAAGACGCTCATCCACCAGGGGTTATCCGAGCCGATGCCCATGTGGTTCGGCACGATATCCAGAAGCTGGCTCATGCCGTGTTCGTGAAGAGTTTCGACGAGGCGGTCGTAATCTTCGGGAGCTCCGATCTCCGGGTTGAGAGAGTTGTGGTCGATCACGTCGTAGCCATGCGTGCTGCCCGGTCGCGCTCTCATGTACGGCGAGGCGTAGAGATCACTAACTCCAAGTTCCGCGAGATACGGCACCAAACCGGTCGCGTCCGAGAACGTAAAATCCTTATTGAACTGCAGCCGATAAGTGGCCCGTGGAACTCTCAACCGCGCTCCTTCAAGTACCAAGCCACCGACCAAGCCGGTAGCTCGCGCTCGTCTTCATCAGCACCCAGCGTCGCGTACAATAACTCTCCGACGGCCTGCTCGAATCCGCCGAGAGCCTCATCCCCGAGGTTCGCCAGCAGCGTCAGCAGCGCGCCGTCGCCGAGCGTCCATTGCACCCGCAAGCCACGCTCCCCGACGAGCCGGTAGATGGCCTCGCCACCCGGCATCTCTTGCAGGCGCGGTGTTATGAGATCCCGACGTACACGCAGAAGCTCTCGATAGAAGTCCAGCCAGGCGGTGTGCTCCGGTGCTTCTCGCTCATTCCAATCGAGTTTCGAGAGATCAAAGGTTTGCGGTGCGTTCGGGTCCGGGATGCGATCGCGGGTAGCGGGGTCCGAGAATTCGGGGAACTCGGCGCGGCGACCATCGGTAACGAGTCCGGCGAGGTCACCCTCGAAGTCGCAGAAGAACGTGAACGGCGTCGAAGCCCCCCACTCCTCACCCATGAACAGCATCGGGATGCTCGGAGCGAGCAAGTAAATGGACGCCGCAGCCCGTACGGCCTCCGGGGATGTGAGAGCCGTTATTCGCTCGCCTAAGGCCCGGTTGCCGATTTGATCGTGGTTCTGCAAAGCCGCCACGAACGAGAGCGGTGCGAGATCCCCACTCGCCTCCCCGCGCCTGGTCCCCCGGTGTCGCGAGACTTCCCCCTGATACCCGAATCCTTCCGCCAGACATCGCCCGAGATACTTGAGCGGCGCATCCGCATAGTCCTCATAGTAGGCCGCGTCCTCACCCGTAAGCGCCGTATGCAGCGCGTGATGAATATCGTCGTTCCACTGAGCCGTGTACGAACTCCGCAAAAGAGCCGCGCTGTTCTCTTCGTTCTCCAGCACGAGATGCACGTGCCGGTCCCGCGTAGCCTCCCGCACTCGCTCGGCCAGCTCGATCAGAAGATGCTTCTCGGAGTCGTCGATGATGGCGTGTACGGCATCCAACCTAAGCCCGTCGAAACCGTATTCCAAAATCCAGTACAGTGCGTTGTGGACGAAGAACTCCCGCACGTTCGCGCCACCCTCGCCATCCACGTTGACCGCCGCCCCCCACGGAGTCTCATGGCGCTCGGTGAAGAAGTTAGGGGCGTAGAGTCCGAGGTAGTTACCGTCCGGGCCGAAGTGATTGTAGACAACATCGAGAAAGACCTGTAGACCCTTCGAGTGAGCGGTCTGGATGAGATCCTTTAGCTCTTCCGGTGTTCCGTAGGAGCTATCCGGGGCGTAGGGCAACACGCCATCGTAGCCCCAGTTGCGGTCTCCGGGGAAGTCCGAGAGCGGCATGAGTTCTATCGCGGTCACACCGAGATCCACGAGGTCGTCCAGCCGATCCAGGACTCCGGTGAACGTCCCCTCCGGTGAGAACGCCCCGACATGTAGCTCGTAAACAACGGTCTCGTGCCACGGGCGGCCTTTCCAGTCGTCGTCGGTCCAGTCGAACGCTCTCGGGTCGACAACTTCGCTCGGGCCGTGGACATCCTCGGGTTGGCGACGCGAAGCTGGGTCTGGGACTTCGGTCCCGCGATCTATCTTGTAGCGGTAGCGAGTGCCGGGCGTGGCTTCGGTGGTGAGGGAGAAGACGCCGTTCTCGTCCCTCTGCATTGGATTGGGTCCGCCTTCGAGCATCAGGTCGACCGTCTGCGCGGCTGGCGCCCAGAGGATAAAGTTGGTGTTGTCGGGATCTAGATATTCCGCTCCAAGAGGGAGTTTGTGGTGTCGTTTCACGGGTTTCGCGGGGTTTTCAGGAGGGCAAGAGAGCGGGCCTGAAGGGGATATTCTTCGGTTGGTTTGTAGATTCCGTCCGTGCTCATGCCGCCTTCGTGGGCGGTGTCTAGTAGGAGTTCCCAGCGGGTATCGTCGTCGCCGGGGAGGGTGAAGGGGATCTCACCGTAGTGCGCGTTGAAGAGAAGCACGAAATCGTCGTCGGGCTCGGTGATCCCGGTGGCACGCACGATCAGGCCGAGGGAGCGAGCATAGCTGTTGTTCCATTGATCGTCGGTCATCTCTTCGCCGCTGGGGGTCAGCCAGATCGCATCCGGCTCGTGGTCCTCGGAACGTCCTTCGAAAAACCGGACCCGTCCGAAGGTGGGATGTTCGTTTCGGATGCTTATGACACGCCGAGCGAACGAGAGCAAATCTTCGTCCGCCTCGGAGAGATCCCAATCCACCCAACTCGTCTCGTTGTCCTGGCAATAGGCGTTATTGTTGCCGCCCTGGGTACGCCCGATCTCATCCCCCGCCAGCAACATCGGCACCCCTTGCGACAGAAACAACGTCGCCAGGAAATTGCGCTGCTGACGAGCGCGAAGCGCGATGATCTCCGGGTCGTCGGTCGGACCTTCGACACCACAATTCCAGGACTCGTTGGAGTTATCGCCGTCCTTATTGTCCTCGCCGTTGGCCTCGTTGTGTTTGTCGTTGTAGGAGACGAGGTCGGCGAGAGGAAATCCGTCGTGGGAGGTGATGAAGTTTATACTCGCCCGCGGCCCGCGGTCGCCATGACCAAACAGGTCGCTGGAACCCGTGATCCTGTAGGCAAGCTCCCCAACAAGCCCACCATCACCCTTCCAGTACGACCGGACTTCATCCCGATATTTTCCGTTCCACTCCGAGAATGGCGCGGGGAATGCACCCACCTGATAGCCGCCCTCCCCAACATCCCACGGCTCGGCGATGAGCTTAACGCCCGCGAGTACCGGGTCTTGCCGTATAGCCTTCGCGAAAGCACCCCTCGGTTCGAAAAGATGCTCCTCGCGCAGCAGGGTAGTAGCCAAGTCGAACCGGAAGCCGTCGACGTGCATCTCCTCGACCCAGTAGCGCAGGGAGTCCATCACCAACTGAAGGACGCGGGGATGGTCCAGATCCAGAGAGTTTCCGGTCCCGGTGTAGTCCATGTAGTGTCGGGCGTCGCCCTCGACAAGTCGGTAGTACGCGGCGTTGTCGATCCCCCGGAAAGAGAGCGTGGGACCGAGGTGGTTGCCCTCGGCGGTGTGATTGTAGACCACGTCCAGAATGACTTCGAGACCTGCGGCGTGCAGCCGTCGCACCATCGTCTTGAACTCGCCGACGGGATCGTCGGTGGCGGCGTAGCGGTTCTCGGGAGCGAAGAACCCTATCGTGTTGTAGCCCCAGTAGTTGACGAGACCTTTGTCCACGAGGTGCTTGTCCTGCACAAAAGCGTGTACCGGCAGAAGCTCCACGGTCGTCACTCCGAGTTCAGTCATGTGCTCTATTGCGGCGTCCGATGCGAGGCCCGCGTAGGTTCCACGCAGGTGCTCTGGAACATCGGGATGGAGTTGCGTGAAGCCCTGGACGTGAAGCTCGTAGATAACGGCTTCCCGAAGCGGCGTCTCCGGTGGTTGGTCGTTGCCCCAGGTAAACGCTCCGTCCACTACCCGGCTCTTTGGCATTCCGGCGGCGTTGTCGGTCTCGCTTTTGGAGAGGTCCGTCTTCTTGGAGTTCTGCTTGTATCCGAAGTGGTCTTCGTTCCAGTCGAGATCCCCGACGTACGCCCTTGCGTAAGGGTCCATTAGTAGTTTGTCCGGGTTGAACTGGTGGCCGTTGCGAGGGTCATACGGTCCATGTACTCGATAGCCGTAGAGCTGCCCCGGTCGGGCGTTCGGCAGATAGCAGTGCCAGACGCTCTCCGAGCGATCCCGCACCGTAATTCGCTCTTCGTTGCCGTCACTGTCGAACAGACAGAGCTCCACAGCCGAAGCGTTCTCCGAGAACAACGCGAAGTTGACACCCGCGCCGTCCCAGGTAGCCCCCCTAGGATACGGACGACCCGTCAACACATCATTATCCAAAGATAACGCTCCGTATATTCAAAAAGTTCCTCTCTGTAGCAAGCCTCGGGTAAGAGGCATCACACATTGCTCTCAACCTGTAACGCCGGACCTGTCGCCAGTTGGCTTCAGGATCGTGACCGCCAGAGGCGGCAGTGTCAGTTCTATTGAGTGTTTCCGTCCATTGGACGAAATATTCTCCGACGAGACAGGGCCAGTGTTGGTTACACCGCTGCCGCCATACTCGTTTGCGTCCGTGTTCAAGGCTTCTGCATAAGTCGCCTCGCCAGGTACTCCGACCCTATAACCCTCGCGGACCACGGGGGTGAAGTTGCAGACCACTAACACATGGTCATTTGGGTCTTTCGCCCGGCGCAGAAAGGATACCACGCTCTGTTCGCTATCCCCGCCT
>JBGTDE010000038.1:0-2232 GCA_041748475.1 Rubrobacteraceae bacterium
CGTGAGTACGCACCCGGCGGCAGGATAGACGATGCGCCTTTCGGCGGGGGCGCGGGTATGGTCGTTCGCGTAGACGTGGTCGCACGCGCGCTCGAAGCCGTCTACGGGATGACTGCGGCTAAAGTCCGAGAGGAGCGTCGCGTCATACTCACGGAGCCCGGTGGACGCCCACTGACGCAGGATTATGCGCGGGAGTTGGCCGATGGGCGAGACATCACGGTGATCTGCGGTCGGTATGGCGGAGTTGATGAACGAATCTTCACCGAACTTGCTACGGAAGCTGTTTCGTTGGGGGATTTCGTATTGTCAGGGGGTGAGATCGTGGCTGCTGCGCTGGTTGATTGCGTGGTTCGGTTGCGTGATGGCGTGCTCGGCAATGCGGAGAGTCTAGTGGGAGAATCGTTCGAGAAAGAGGGTGGGATCGGGCCTCCTGTCTACACGCGACCGGCTGAATGGGATGGGAAGGAAGTGCCGGGCGTGCTATTATCCGGCAACCATGCGGAGATACGCGCCTGGCGCGAGACCGAGTCTCGGGCGAGGACGCGGCAAAGAGCGGCGGATGTTCGCCGTGATGAGGATTCCGTAACATCCCGGCGAGAGGAGAACGAACATGATAACCAGTGAGACTTTGCAGCAGACTGCGACTTTCCGTCCCGGCGACACGGTACGGGTGCAGTACCGCGTTATCGAGGGCAGCCGAGAACGAATACAGAACTTCGAGGGCTTGTGTATATCCCGCAAAGGCAGCGGCATCGGCGAGACTTTTGTCGTCCGAAAAAACTCTTTCGGCGTGGCGGTCGAGCGTATCTTCCCGCTTCATTCGCCGAAGATCGCGCAGGTAGACGTGGTCTCCCGTGGCGCCGTGCGGCGTGCGAAGCTCTACTACATCCGCGAGAAGGTCGGTCGTAAGGCCCGCGTCAAGAAGGCCAAGTAACACCTGAAGAACCGCGTTGCTCCCGGCCCAGCACTCTACGCCTTCGACACGGCGTGGACTCTGGACCGGGCCGCACCTCTAGCTGGAACCGATGAGGCTGGGCGCGGCGCTCTGGCTGGCCCTCTGGTCGCCGCCTCAGTTATTCTCGATGGCGAAACTATTCAGGATCTGAACGACTCTAAAACTCTGAGCGTGCCGGTACGTGAGTGTCTGCTTTCTAGTGTCTTGGAGAACGCGCTTGCTGTCTCGGTGGTCTCGTTACCAGCTTGGTGGATCGATGAGAACGGAGTCGGGGTCGCGAATCGGCGGGCTCTGTCTACCTCGCTCTCTCTGTTGTCCGCGCATTGGGGATGTGCGTTGGCCGACGGCAACCTGAAGTTGTCAGCGGAGATCACCTGCCTGCCACGAGCGGATTCCCGGAGTGCTGCGGTCGCGGCAGGTAGTGTGGTGGCGAAGGTTCTCCGGGACTGTGCTATGAGTCGTCTCGCGGTAGAGCATGGCGGGTATGGGTTCGAGCGGAACCGGGGGTACGGAACTCTGGAGCATCGTCAGGCGATTCTTGAAATGGGAGCTTGCCGGGTGCACCGTCTAAGTTATGCGGGTGTGGGGAGGCCAGGAGACGTTGGGGAACCAGCGTAAGGGGAATCGGGGGGAGGATGTCGCTCTGCGTTATCTGCTTTCGAGGGGATTTGAGCTCGTGGAGCGGAACTACCGGACTCGCTACGGGGAAGTGGACCTCGTCCTGCGTCAGGCCGATACGCTGGTCTTTGTTGAGGTCAAGTGGCGTTCGAGCCTTGACTACGGCTCCCCCGTGGAAGCGGTAGACCAACGAAAACAGCAAGCGATACGGAGCATGGCTGAACAATATCTCGCGGAGAAGGAACCCGAATACGAGGAGATACGGTTCGATGTCGTGGGGATACTTGGAGGAGCAGGGAACGCAGATATAGAGCACGTGAAGGATGCATTCTAGCCCTATTTTGGCTTAGGATCGAATGTAGCGTATCGCTGTTGTACACTTAGGTTTCTTGTGGCAGGAAGGCCACTCAAGAGAATCATGTATATGTAGGGAATTTTATAGGGATATGGTGACGTAAGTAATGTCGGTCTGCCGGGCGCGAAGCCTGACTTTACAGGGCATTGATGCCCTGCCGGTAGAGGTCGAGGTGGATGTAAGCTCGGGACTGCCGGGTTTTGCCATTGTCGGGCTGCCGGATGCTGCGGTTCAAGAAGCCCGCGAGCGGGTGCGAGTAGCGATATCTAACTCCGGCTACAAGTTTCCGACCAAAAAAGTCATC
>JBGTDE010000039.1:0-2000 GCA_041748475.1 Rubrobacteraceae bacterium
GCTGGATGCTCTTTCACGTAGCGTTTGGCGGGGCGATCTTCGTCGCCCTCTGGCCCGTCCTGTTCGTTCTGCCCTACGTCGTACAGCATCGGCGAAACTCCTGGATCGGTGTGATCGTCCATGCGGGGCTCAACGGTCCCGGATTCCTCGCCGTCGCATTCGGATTAGCCTGAACCGTTCAGTCCCGCCGCACGACGCCCTCACGCCAGGCGTAGACAGCGGCCTGTGTCCGATCCGCGAGATGCAACTTGCCCAAAATATTCGATACGTGGCTCTTCACGGTCTTCTCGCTGAGGTACAGATTACCGGCAATCTCAGCGTTGGTGCAACCGTCAGCGATGAGCTTTAGTACCTCCATCTCGCGATCGGAGAGTTCGTGAAAAACGTTTGGTGCGTCGCGTCGTGCGCCGTGCAATTCCCGGACTACGCGGGCCGCTACACGAGGATGGAGGACCGCTTCTCCGGCAGCGGCTTTACGGACGGCGTCGGCGAGTTCGTCCGGGCCGATCTCCTTTAGCACGTAGGACAACGCACCGGCTCGGATCGCCGGGAATATATGTTCATCGTCGTGGTAGCTGGTGAGCATAACGACGTTTGTGCGAGGAGATTTGGCGACGAGTTGGCGGGTGGTCTCCACACCGTCCATACCGGGCATTATCAGGTCCATGAGGGCGACGTCTGGGGCGTGTTCGGCGGCGAGTTTGATGGCTTCCTCGCCGCCCCCAGCTTCGGCGACGACGGTCAGGTCGTCTTGGGTTTCGAGGAAAGCCCGGACACCCTGGCGGACCAGCGCATGATCGTCTACGAGCAGTACGGTTATTGGTTCGCCCAGGGTAGCCATGACCTCGGATTCTCCTTTTGTTCGGGGACGGTTAGCGGGATGGAACCGGTGATAGTGGTCCCTACGCCGATCTCACTCTCGATGTTGACCTGGCCGTTGAGCTTGACCAGCCGTTCGCGCATACTTCGCAAGCCGAAGCCTTCTTCGGAGTTGTTGGACTGGTTGAAGCCCTTACCATCATCGGTTACGCGCAGGGTTACGTTCTCCGTCGTGTACATCAGGTCGATCTCCGCTTTCGCTGCGCTGCTATGCTTGGCGACGTTCGCGAGGGATTCCTGGGATACGCGGAACAGGGCTTGCTCGACTTCCAGAGGGATCTCACGCTCACCTCTGACATGGATCTCGGTCGGGATCTCCGTCCGCTTCGACCATCCGGCGGCGTACTCCCGCAACGCCTGCGGTAGCCCCTTGCCTTCCAACGCGGCGGGTCGCATCTCGTGGATCAAGACGTTCAACTCTTTCTGGGCCTGCCGAACCAGCTCATGAGCCTGTTCGAGATGTCCTTCGGCATTCTCCGGTTTCTGGCGGATCAGGGCTCGGGCGGTGGCTATCTGCATGGAAGTAGCGAACACTTGCTGCTTGACGGAGTCGTGCAGGTCGCGGGCAAAGCGGTTGCGGGCTTCGAGGGTGGCGAGTTCACCACGAGTCTGGAGCAAGGTATCCAGTTCCGCAGCCATGCCGTTCAGTTCTCGGGAGAGTTGTCCGAGTTCGTCTTTCGAGCGGTCTACGGTAGTCACGGAGAAATCTCCCCGGCTCCAGGATTGAGCGGCACCGGCTAGGCGGCCTATGCGACGCGTCAATCCCCAGGCGGTCAGGAAACCGAAGAGTCCTCCTAGAAAAGCGGCTGGGATCAGCAACAGCAAAGCTATCATGCCGACGACAATTAGTACCGGTGCGGTGAGATTTGGCATCTTGAGGGTGACAATGACGGCTCCGGTCACCTTTCCATTCCCGCTTTCGAGCGGCGCGGCCATGAGTAGCCGTCCACCCGGCATTCGGTCGGAGAGCTTCCCGGAATCAACCTCACCGTCGAGTGCCGCATCGAGAATCGGAGGCAATCCCTTGAAACTCGCGGCGTCGAAGCGGTCTCCCTCAGAGAAACCTTCTATCCTCGGGGATGCGGCGAGCAGTTTCCGTTCATCGTCCACGACGAACATTG
>JBGTDE010000040.1:0-3532 GCA_041748475.1 Rubrobacteraceae bacterium
TCGGAGCCGGATCTGAACGACGGCCGAGTCGGACGCGAGCACTACGACTTTATCCACAACTCGTTCTCCAAAGCAGAGGACAAGTTGAAGATATTCGTCATTCATCACCATCTCATCCCGATTCCCGGCACGGGTCGGGAGCGGAGCACGATCTACGACGCGGGCGACGTTCTTGAGCTTCTTGATGACGTTGGTGTGGATCTCGTCCTCTCAGGCCATAAGCACGTGCCGTACTCTTGGAAACTCGAAGACATGTTTATCGTCAACGCGGGAACAGCCTCGACGACCCGACTTCGAGGCAACACTCGACCCTGCTACAACATCATCGAGATCGAAGACGGACGGGTTCAAGTCTTTCGCAAATACCCATTCAAGGAGCGGGAACTCGCCGTGGACTTCGACGCTAACACCCACAAGTACTCGCGCTTCGAGGAGCGGGTCGATGGTCGAATATCCAGCGACCCCGAAGTAGCCGTCGGCAGCGAATAGGAATCTCGGGAGTGCGGGCTCTCTTTCTGATAGACGGCGAACACTACCCACCCGTCGTTCTGGACGCTATTCAAAGCGTGCGCGAATCCATGCACGTCGAGGGTGTGGCGGCTGCTTTTCTCGGCGGCACGGAGAAGCTGAAGCCCGGCACGGATTACGGTATGCCGCTCGTGAAGGGTGGGACTCCGGTCGAGGCTGTGGCGAAAGCGCTAACTGAGTATGAAGTGGACGTTGTCGTGGATCTCTCGGATGAGCCGGTTGTTGGGTATCGGGATCGGATGCGGATAGCGTCGCTCGCTCTGGCGGCGGGGGCTATCTACCGGGGCAGCGATTTCGAGTTTCGCCCACCGGAGTTGCAGGATATATCTGAGAAGCCGTCCATGGCCGTGATCGGGACCGGAAAACGTGTCGGTAAGACAGCGGTCGCGGGTTATCTGGCGCGTCTGCTGTCCGCAGAGGGTTTCGCTCCCGGCGTAGTTTCGATGGGACGCGGAGGGCCACCGAAGCCGGAGATCGTGGAGGGCCACAAACTGGAGGTTGGCGGGGCTTACCTGCTCGACGCCCTGGAGCGTGGAGCGCACGCCGCGAGCGACTACTACGAGACGGCGGCCCTGAGCCGCGTTGTCACGGTTGGATGCCGCCGATGCGGAGGTGGACTCTCCGGCGAGCCGTTTGTCTCCAACGTACTCGAAGGAGCCCGTATCGCTAACGGTCTGGATACCGGGATCACGATCTTCGATGGCTCCGGTGCCGCTATGCCGCCGGTAGCAGTCGACCGTCGGGTGCTGGTTGCCGGGGCTCACCAAGACCCTGAGTACATCTCGGGATTTCTGGGGGCTTACCGATTGCTGCTCTCCGACCTTTTGCTGTTGACTATGAGCGAGGAGCCGATGGCGAGTGGTGAAAAAGTAGCGGGGATCATCCAGGATGTGGGAGAAGTCCGTCCGGATCTCACCGTGATACCCGCCGTCTTCCGTCCTCGCCCAGTCGGTGAGGTGCAGGGTCTGAAAGTAGCCTACGTCTCTACCGCGCCGCCCGCGGTCCTGGATAAGTTGTCCCGGCATCTGGAGGGCGTGTACGGATGCGAGGTAGTGGCGGCTTCGGGGAACCTTTCGGATCGAGTGCGTTTGGAAGAGGACTTGAACGGTATGTCAGGGGCGGACGTGTACTTGACGGAGATAAAGGCCGCCGCCGTGGACGTGGTGACCCGCCGAGGGGCATCCGAAGGCAAGCCGGTAATGTACTGCGACAACGATCCCGTCGGAGACGGACTGGACGATGTTCTGTTGAGTCTCGCGAGAGAGACCGGAGCGACAGTAGGCTAAGAAGAGGCTCTTTTGGCGATAGTTACTCTGGGCATCCTCGTGTATAGTTAGGTTGTTCCAGGTCCAACCGTTTGTCGGTGGGAGCCTGTCGGACGAATCCCGAGAGGTCCACTTCTTGAAGATAGTCGCTTCGGGCGGGTTGGTCGGTGGGTTGGGAAGGTAGGGTGAGCATCCATTAGCAAAACGCAGAGCCGTTCGAGCGAACGCTTAGGGTATGTTTGTCGGGTGGTATGTGGTAATATCCAAAGATACCTTTTACGCTGCGGAGCCCGAGGCGGGCCTTTGGAGCGTACAGATTCCAGGAAAGATCTATATAGATGGCGTGATCGTCATCGGAACCATTTTCGCCGCGCAAACCAGGAAAGGCAGTAGTACATGACCGAGTTATCCACTCTCGAGAACAAGCGTCTGAGCGACTTGCACCAGATCGCCTCCCAGCTTGGGATCGAACAGTATCGCAAGTATCGTAAGCCGGCTCTAGCCGAGTTGATCTTCAAGGTGGCCACTGAGCAAGCTGGCGCACCTCCCGCACCAACCCAACCCCCCCCACAACCAACTCCCGCTCCCGAAGCTGAAGCCCCGCCAGCCCCCGAGGCTGCGCCGAGCGCTCCAAGCTCCGGTGCGGACAACGGCTCGTCCAACGGAAACGGAACCGCCGAAGCTCCCGCCAGTCCGCCCCGCCCCGAACGTGAGTCCCGGCGACAGAACCGTCAGGAACAGCGAGGACGCCAGGAGAACCGCCAAGACAATCGTCAGCGGGGCGGCGACAAGCCTTCCGATCAATCTTCTGACAAGAGTGGTGAGCATTCGCAGAGTGGTATTTTGGATGTTTTGCCGGATGGATTCGGTTTCTTGCGGACGAACGGCTACAGTCAGGGCAAGGGGGACGTATACGTCTCGGCTTCGCAGATAAAGCGGTTCAACATGCGTCGGGGGGATGACGTTGTTGGGCAGATCCGGCCAGCTCGCGACGGCGAAAAGTATCCGGCTCTAACGCGCATCGAGACGCTAAACGGCGAAGAGCCGCAGAAGGGCCGCCGCCGGACCAACTGGGACGACCTTACGCCACTCTTCCCGCAAGATCGGCTGCGGCTGGAGTGGATGCCAAACGACATCGCCCCACGGGTAATAGACCTCGTCGCGCCAATTGGCAAAGGGCAGCGTGGGCTTATTGTCTCGCCGCCGAAGGCTGGTAAGACGACGATCCTCAAGCAGATCGCCCAGAGCATCGTGGCGAATTACCCGGAGGCCAAGTTGTTCGTGCTGCTCGCCGACGAACGCCCGGAAGAGGTCACGGACTGGCAGCGGAGCGTCGAAGAGGCGACCGTTGTCGCTTCGACCTTTGATCAGCCCGCCGACAATCACATTGCAGTGGCTGAGCTTCTGCTGGAGCGCGTCAAGCGGCTGGTGGAGGAGGGCGACGATGTCGTCGTGATCCTGGACTCCATTACGCGGCTCGCACGCGCCTACAACCTCGCGGCTCCGGCCTCGGGGCGCATCCTCTCCGGTGGTGTGGAATCCGCTGCGCTGTATCCGCCCAAGAAGTTCTTTGGCGCGGCCCGGAACATCGAATTCGGCGGGTCTCTGACGATCCTGGCGAGTGCTCTGGTCGAGACGGGAAGCCGGATGGACGAAGTCATCTACGAGGAATTTAAGGGTACGGGCAACATGGAGTTGCACCTTGAGCGCAAGCTGGCGAATCGGCGCATCTACCCGGC
>JBGTDE010000041.1:0-2425 GCA_041748475.1 Rubrobacteraceae bacterium
AGCAGGGTGTCTCCGTCGCGCTCGAAGCCCGGTTCCTAACGCCGGACATCGGAGGAAATAAGACGACCGAAGAAGTGACGCAGGCCGTGAGTCGCTGGGTGGCGGCGGGAGAAGGTGTGGCGTGAGCATAAAGTTATTCGATACGACATTGCGCGATGGCACGCAGCGCGAAGGCGTCAGTCTGACGACGGAGGATAAGATCCGGATAGCCCACGAACTCGACGCTCTCGGTCTCCATTACATTGAAGCTGGATTCCCCGCCTCAAACCCCAAAGACCTCGAATTCTTCGAGAACTTCGATGCGGGCGAGCTACAAAACGCAAAACTAGTAGCCTTCACCCGCGCCCGCCGTCCTCACGGAAAGGCCAAAGACGACCCGGCGGTAACCCTGCTACCCACACTATCGGCTCCCGTAGCCTGCATCGTCGCCAAGACCTGGAAACTCCACGTGGAGAAAGTCCTGCGAACAACCCCGGAAGAGAACATAGAATCCGTAAAAGATACCGTTGCCTACCTGGCGAACGCCGGAAAAGAAGTCATCTTCGACGCCGAGCACTACTTCGACGGTTTCCGAGATGACCCGGGCTACGCATTAGACGTGCTACGGGCAGCGGCAGAGTCTGGAGCCACGACGCTCGTCCTCTGCGACACCAACGGCGGCACGCTCCCCACAGAACTAAAAGCGATCGTCTCGCGCACCGTGCGCGAGTTCCCAGAAGTAGAGGTCGGCATCCATACCCACAACGATTCCGGGTGCGGGGTGGCGAATGCTCTGGTAGCGGTGGAGGCCGGTTCGACGCACGTTCAGGGGACGATCAACGGCGTCGGCGAGCGTTGCGGCAACTGCGACCTGGTACCCGTCATCGCCAACCTGCAGCTCAAGATGGGCTTGAGAGTGATGGACGATGAACAGGTACAGCGGCTCACGGAGACCTCCAACTATGTCTCCGAGCTAATGAACCTGACACCGGACACACACCGGCCTTTCGTGGGACGGAGCGCCTTCGCGCACAAGGGCGGGCTGCACGTGGATGGCATCAGCAAAGACCCGGCGACTTACGAGCATGTAGCGCCAGAGTCCATCGGCAACGTGCGTCGCACGCCGGTCGGGGAGCTTTCGGGGAAGAACTCCATCCGGGCGAAGGCCGAAGAGCTAGGAATAGAGACGGGCGATGCGACGGAAATCCTCTCCGCTATCAAGAGGCGAGAGTACGAGGGCTATCACTACGAGGCGGCGGATGCCTCGCTTGCGCTGCTCATCGGACGAACGATGGGCGAGGACCGACCGCTCTTCGAGCTAGAGACGTTTCGCATTATCACGGACAAGCGGGCCGACGGTGTAGCGAAGACCGAGGCGACCATAAAGCTCTTCGTGAAGGGGCAGCGTGTGATCTCGACCGCCGAGGGCAACGGTCCCGTAAACGCCCTGGACAAAGCCCTGCGCGATGCAATCGGCCCCCACTACCCGGAACTTACAGAGATCCACCTGAGCAACTACAAAGTCCGCATCCTGGACGAGCACCGCGCCACCGCCGCCCCCACCCGCGTCCTCATAGACTCTACCGATGGCAAGCGGGTCTGGGGAGCGGTCGGTGTTGGGGAGAACATCATTGAGGCGTCCTGGCAAGCGCTCGTGGATGGGCTGGAGTATGGGGTGAGCGGAACAGACCGGGGTTAGAGCCTTCCTCAAAGAGCATGGGATAGTCGACCGGGCTTCGCGGTGGTTGTAGTCTTCTACCTGCGGAAGTTCGGGTGAATGGGTTGGGCGGCGAGAGACTAAGGTCTATTTTGGCTTGCAGCTCTCACAAAGATCTATCTCTCAGCGTTAGCAACAACGGCTTCAGGGTATGATGCTCGTGACCAAGAGCGAATCGACCCTTCGACCCATCGTGTTTTCGGGACTTCATATCGTTAGAGGCCTGCGAATCTCCAAGGAGTAGGACGTTTGAGAATACCCACACAGGAACTACTTAGGATTGGCCGATATCGCTTACTGCTATTTGTGCTACTGATGCTGCCGTTAGTGTATTTACCCTCCGGTTGCGCGAACGATTCGAACGCCGAACAGGGAGAACCCAGCAAGAAAAACTCTCAAGGCAACGCAGAGGATACGGAGTCTGCGTCCGACAGCGGCAATGCCGGGACTACCCAAGCCTCGGGTTCTAAAGGTGGAAAAGCTGAGAACAAGAAGACCCAGGCCAACAAAGGCTCGGTGACTCCGGAGGCTGTCAAAGGTCTTTATGTACCGGGGTATGAAGTCGAGGAGAAATTGAAGAGTCTGTTGAAGATAGCGGACGAGACCGAGATCAACGCTCTAGTGGTGGACGCGAAGGATGCGGGGGTTACGACCTATCAGTCCGAAGTGCCACTAGCCAAGGAGATCGGGGCGACCACCGACTATATCTCGGACCCGAAAGCTCTAGTC
>JBGTDE010000042.1:0-2756 GCA_041748475.1 Rubrobacteraceae bacterium
TCCAATGTAGCCCGATCCATCACGCCGCGACTGCTCCATTGTTCCAACGCATTCAGCCCCGAGCGTCTCCACGAGCCTCCCAAGCTCATCCAGGTGCCGTTCCTCCCCAGCTCCTACCAATACTGCTTTGAGTGACTCCTCAATCAAGAGCCCACACCGAGCATGCTGTGGTCGAACTCTGTCGCGTTGGCAATTTCTACGACCCTGACATCTGGCTTCTTGTTCAGGGTTTTGACGAGTTTTTCGAACCACGTCAGTTGTCGTTTGGCCAGGGCTCTGGTCCGAGATGTGATCCCACTGATCGCTTCCTCGAATGTGGTTTCGCCAGCGAGGTAAGCTTCTATTTCTCTTATACCGATAGCGGATTTCACCTGAGGGGTTATCTGCGTTCCTTCTTCGGACATCGTACGAAGGGTCTGGATCTCGGGTTCAGCAAAGTCCATTATCCGTTGCGTTCTTCGCTCTATTGACTTGGCTAGCTCATCCTTCGGTGGGCGGATGTAGATGAGATCCGTGTCGAAGCGGAGTCGCGCGTCCCAGATTGATCTCCTCGGCGCAGCGCCTGATATCTCCAACTCCATCCGGCGGCCCTCTCGTCTTGCGTTACCAGTCGAGTTGTGGACAGCCACGATACCTTCAGCGGCTTGCCTGGTACGCGTGTCGACCTTCGGCGCAAGTTGTATATCCATTAGTATTGCGTTCAAGTACATCCCCGTCCCCGCGTCAAGCACACATAACTTAGAGCTACAGCCATGCAGGATCCGATCTGACTCTTTACGGTGTTTAGCGACGTTCCACTCCTCATCGACGCTTATTATCCCCATCAGTTCAGCGGACCTTCTGCGCGCCTGATTAGATATTATGGGTATTTCTTTGTAGACTTGCATCGAGTCGACGAGTATGGTCGGCACCAGCGTGCCGGAACGATCTGAAAGTAAACCCGCGATATCGTCGGAGAGATCGCTCTTCCCGCTTGCGGTGGGACCACATATCGAGATCACCCTCTCCAACTTCTAACGTCCTGATTCTTGAGTAGGTTTGGCGTAGAGTGCGTGAGGACCAGCAGACTCTATGATCGAGGATACGTAATCCCCAGGTCGAGCTATCCTCCCGTTGTCCATTACTAAGTGTACGGAGTGTCCACTCCAAGTCTCGCCTATAACGCGGCCTCTGCCGGTGTCTCCGTGGCGAACATACACATCTTCGATGCGCCCTACTTTAGCCTGGTTGCTTGTCGAGGCGTTTCGTTCTATCTTTCCGAGTATCTGAGCGAATCTAAGCTGCATGACTTTGTCTGGGATGATGTCGTCCATTGCAGCGGCTTCGGTTCCGCTCCTGGGCGAGAACTTAAAGACGTATGCGGAGTCGAAGTCGCAATCTTCCACGAGCCTAAGAGTCTCCTCGTGATCCTCCTGGGTCTCGCCCGGGTGGCCCACTATTATGTCTGTTGAGAGAGTTCCATCTGAAACAGACTCCCTAAACACCTCTATTTTACGTCGATACCTATCGGATTTATAGCCCCGGTGCATTACCTTTAGCAGCCTGTCGGATCCGGACTGTACCGGCAAGTGGAGCCTCTTTACTATAGTCTCGCTCTTTCCCATAATGCGCAAAGTCTTGTCGTCCATATTGGATGGATGACTGGTAGTGAAAGTTACCCTCGGGGCTACATCGGCCACGGCTTCTAGAAGATCATGGAATCTTTTGCCGTCATACCTCCATGCGTCCACGGTCTGACCTAGTAGGGTGATGTATCGAGTCCCGCTTCTAACAAGGTTTCGTACTTCGTCAACGATATCCTCCAAGGAGCGACATCGCATTCTGCCCCTCACAGCAGGAACGATGCAGTAGCTG
Source organism: Rubrobacteraceae bacterium (assembly GCA_041748475.1). Lineage (GTDB taxonomy): Bacteria > Actinomycetota > Rubrobacteria > Rubrobacterales > Rubrobacteraceae > JACDDK01. The sequence continues at coordinate 1,855 of JBGTDE010000042.1, forward strand.
CACTGGTAGTTGCAGCCAGTCATTATAGTGACGAAAGCCGCATGTTCTCCTTGAGTACCGGGGAGATCCGGGGTGTAAGTCTCCTCCATCCCCGGCAAACCAACGAATTCAGCCAGTTCGTACGTATTATGAGTACCCAAGATCAAGTCTATATTGTAGGTGTTTTTAAGCTCGGAGGATTCGGCGGCGGCTCCTATGCATCCGGTCAGGGCGACTTTCTTTACCCGACCGGTTTTGCGGAGTCGTTTAAGTTCGCCGAGGTGGCCTTTGACTCGGTCTACGGCGTTCTCACGGACGTAGCAGGTGTTGAGGATCACAAGGTCCGCGTCCTCGTACCGGTCGACTTCTGAGTAACCGGAGTCCTGGATCATACGGCGCATCCGGTCGGAGTCATGGACGTTCATTTGGCATCCGAAAGTCCGCAAGCAGGCGGTCTTTACATCTCCAGTGGCGATAGACGAGCCGTCCCAAGCGTGAGATCTTTTCTGACCGATGACTACCGGCGTGAAAGCATCACTCATATTCCTCCTCTGGCTCGTTTACCCGAACCTGCAATCTCAACTCTCCTGACCGAGACTCGACTCGAACGTCGCTAACCGCTAAGTATCTCGCCGCAGCCGCACGGCCTAGTATACCGGCGATCTCACCAACCTCTTTATCGGTCAGACTCATGACAGGGGCATCGCCAACAGCACAGCCATACCCCACTCCCCCATCTCTCTGGAACAACTTTGCAACCGGCTCGTCACCCGCCGTATACGCAATATCCTGAGCACTCCGCACTTCACCTATCAGTACTCGTCTCACGGTCCTCTCGGATAAGGCCAAGCCGATCTTCGTAGCGAATCCCCAAGCCTCAGATACTTCACTGTCGAAACCAATCCCACTCTTGGCTCGTATTA
>JBGTDE010000043.1:0-4823 GCA_041748475.1 Rubrobacteraceae bacterium
TCGCACGGCTGAGCCGGTTCATGTAGCGCGACGAGAGTGTGTTCCTGCTTCCATCGCGGGTAGTGATGGTGATTTTCGCCGTTTTCGCCCCCTGGTTCGGGGTCCAGCTCAAGTGCAGTGGGGTCGAGGGATCATGCGGCAGGAGAAGGGCAATCACCAGGATCAGTACCAGCTCCTCAAGACTTATCTATTGTAGACGTGACATTTTACGAGCTACGCGTCCTCTGTCGAGAAAGTCTTACTGGATATTGTCGGCTAAGTTTTGTTGAGAACGCCGGGGCACCGTATTCCGGTTACAGTAGAGGGATGTGGAGGTCCCCCAACGAATCTCATAAAACGGAACGGGAAGTATTGCTGACTCGTCCGGTTGTGGTGTTGGTCCTCACTGCTTTCAGTACATTTCTCGGCTTTCAACTGCTTCTCTCGGTCATTCCACTCTATACCGATGAAGCCGGTGGCGGGAGCTCGGGGGCGGGTCTGGCGACCGGCGCGTTCATGTTCTCCACCGTGCTCACCCAGATTCAGATGCCCCGCCTCTTGCGGTGGCTCGGCTACGGATGGGCTCTCGCGGCAGGATTGTTGTTCCTGGGCGTACCGGCGCTCTTCTACGTCTCTACTCAAAGCGTCGAGGCCATAGTCGCGGTAACGCTGCTACGAGGAGTAGGGTTCGGCATCGTCACCGTAGTGTTTGTCGCCCTGATCGTGAAGCTCGCTCCAGCCAGCCGATCGGGTGAGGCGCTAGGGCTCCTCGGCATCGCCATTACGGTACCGAACATATTCTGCAACCCTCTAGGACTATGGCTGGTGGACCAGTTCGACTACGACGTGGTGTTCGTGGCGGGCGGCCTCATCCCACTCCTCGGACTGTTGGCGATGCCCGGCATCCGGCGCTCGGCGGCTTCCGAACAGGGGCTGGAGTCCGGCGCGGGCATATTCGCGGCCCTGAAACGCGGTCCCCTGCTGCGGATTTTTCTGGTATTCACCGCCACGACCACGGCCACGGGCGTCGTGCTAACGTTTCTCCCTCTGTCCGCTCCAGGTTCGGGCCTGTTCTCAGCCGTGGGAGGACTCTTAATCTTCGGCGCAGCCACCACGATTTCGCGTTGGTGGGCGGGGCGATTCGGCGACCGCCGGGATCCCCATCTGCTTCTCTTACCGGGCCTTCTCGCTGCTACTCTCGGCATGATCTGCCTCCCGCTCGGAGGCTACGCACTGCTAGCCGGAGCCCTGCTCTTCGGCACCGGGTTCGGATTGCTCCAGAACGCCACCCTGATCCTGACCATGAAAAGAGTCTCGGAGTCCGAACACGCCATGGGCAGCACGCTGTGGAACGTCGCCTTCGACGCCGGAACCGGACTTGGAGCCTTCCTGTTCGGCTTCGTCATCTCAGCGACCGGATTCACCTGGGCTTTCACCCTGTCCGCCGGACTGGTTGCAGCGGCGATCATCCTCGTGCGACTAGACCGCCAACTACCAGACAATCCCTCTAGACGTAGCCAATAACCGTGCAACGCATAGACGGAGCGAAGCCTAGCAGAAACTAGCCGACAAATGCCACGGCGCGCGTCCGAATGCGCAACGGTGTATAAACGGGCGTGAGGTGGTGGGGGGGTATGATTACTGCCCGGCGAAGCAGTGAGAGGAGCAACCGATGGAAGAGACTGAAGGGATAGGATTCAAGGAGGCGGCTGATATTGCGCGGCAGTTCGTTCTCAATCTTTATGGTGAAGAGAGACAAGGGACACCGCTCCAAAACGTCATGCTAGAAGAGATCGAATACGAACGGCACAACGGAATCTGACTAGTGACTATCGGGTTCGATAGGAGGTACATCTCGCCGCCATCACGTTTCTCTGCTGGCATGGCCGGCCTACAATAGGGACCTCAATACCGCCTGGCCTTGAAGCGCGTTGAGATAGATGCCGAAAACGGTAGCGTTTTGAGGATGATCGAACGGGAAAACGAACGATAGCCAAGGATCGCTGAGTGGAGCAGTACCCTAACTCCCTAATAAGCCTATACCGCAATCGAGGGGTGCTCATTGACACGAACCTCCTTATGCTACTTCTAGTGGGTACCTATGACCGGAACCGAGTCGAACGAACTAAGCGTATCCGAGACAGATTCAGGGCGGAAGATTTCGACATTTTGACGGCCGTCCTTAACCAATTCGAGACTCAGGTCACGACACCCCATATTCTCACCGAAACGAGTAACCTTCTCGGCCAGGCACTATCGGGACAAGTCAAGACAGACGTATTCTTCTTACTCGCTGGGCTAGTCTCGACAAACTGGCGCGAGCATCGCAAAGCTTCTTCAGCGTTAGTTACTATGCCCGCGTTTTTGTGGCTTGGCCTCGCCGATATTGCCATCTCCGAAGCGGCCCGGGGCTCATACCTCGTGCTCACCGACGACGCCCCTCTCGCAACCCACCTAGGGAGCCTGAACATAGACGTCTTGAATTTCAATTATCTCAGAGGTCTTTAGGCCTCATGAGGACAGCTGTTTCTATGCAATCAGAGAAAGTATCTTGCGGGGAGGGAATGGTTCCATGAGTTGTGGTTGGCGGCTAGTTTCGGGGTTTCCGGTTTTTCGCGTTTTTCAGCCTGCAAAGACATTCTGCCAACCCTCGCTCCGTCTATATGTTGCGCTATTTTGGCTAGGTCTCAACCCTCCTCTACATAGGCGCGAATTTAGCGGTTCCTGTTGACACACTTTCTCATTTCGTCAAACCCCACTGGTCAAGGTAAAGGTCTTCCACCAGCCTGCGACATCCTTCTGAAAGGTCGCAGAATCCTATCTCTCGGCCGAGCTCCCCATACGGAGGCCGTCCGCGATGAAATACGTATCCCGCATCCCTGGTTGGCTCCACGCCCATAGTCAAGTATGGGTACTCTCCCGGCTTCTTCAAGTCGAAAAGCCCCGTAAACACCACCGTATAACGTTCGGCGGACACGCCGCCGTTGTCATAGATTCAGGCGTAGAGTGGAATGCCATCCGGCAACAACCTTTCCTGTCTACTCTTCAAGCTCACCGCCATATTGTAATGCTTTGTTTTGGCAAGGGGCCTCGCCCACCGAAACAAGGACCATAAAGAAGGGCCGAGGCTATCGCACCCCGGCCCTTGGTTCACGATGTGCTGGAGGTTTTCTTACTTGTCGCGGTTGGCGCCGGAGCTTTCGATCTCACCGTCGTCCACCTTGCGGTCGGCGTCCGCAGGAAGCCTACGCGCTTCGAGGACCGGGACACCGAAGGTGGTCTCGTCGCCGAGTCGGATGCGGGCGATGGCGAGCGCAGGCTCGTTGTGCTGCGTCCTGACACAGTTCCCGCTACCGTTCGCGTCCGTGGTGAAGGAGCAGACCGGGAAGTCTATGGTGGGCTCGAAGGTATCATTGTTGTTCTCAGCCCAGAACGTATAGGTGGTGTTGGGTGTGAGACCAGCGACCCGCACGGTGCTGTTCCAGAGTTCGTTGTCCGGCGTCGAAGCTCCGGCAAGGTAGTTGCTCACCCCGTTGCCGTCGGCACCAGGCGCCGCCACCGTGGGCCTGAGATCAAACCTGTTACTGCTCTCGTGCGCCGCAAACGCTACCCCCGCAAACGCCAGGAGCGCCGCCATCGCAACGCTTACCGCCAACAATCTTGCTTTCATTTTCCTCCTCGTGGCCGATCCTCCGACTGTCTTGGGGCGGCGTGCCGCCATACATTCTCTTCCGTACACCTCCTTTATACGCACCCCGCGAACGGTTGGATGTCACAATACAGTGCAAAACAAAGAGGGACCGGCGAACCGGCCCCTCCCCTGATACGCGAAACCTGTTGCCCGAAACCTAGTTGACGAACTGCTCATTCTCTGTCGAGCCAGGCAGGCCGGTTGTCGGATCTTCTTCCGCGTAGAACTGCTCTTCCTCAGTGGAGCCTGCGAGTGCGGTGGTGCTTGAGACGCCACCGGCTATGACTTGCGCCACTTCGTCGAAGTAGCCCGCGCCGACTTCGCGCTGGTGTTTGGTTGCCGTGTAGCCGTGTTTCTCGGCGGCGAACTCGGCCTGCTGGAGCTCGGTGTAAGCGGACATTCCCCGTTCACCGTAGCCACGGGCGAGCTCGAACATGCTGAAGTTGAGTGCATGGAATCCGGCGAGGGTGATGAACTGGAACTTGTAGCCCAACGCGCCGAGCTGCTCCTGGAAGGTGGCTATCTCTTCGTCGGAGAGTTTGGATTTCCAGTTAAAAGACGGAGAGCAGTTGTAGGCGAGGAGCTTGCCAGGGTGTTTAGCGTGGATAGCTTCGGCGAAGGTGCGGGCGTCGTCGAGGTCCGGGGTGGAGGTTTCGCACCAGATCACATCAGCGTGCGGCGCGTATGCAAGGCCCCGAGCTATTGCCTGATCCAAGCCCGCTTTGACCCTGTAGAACCCCTCGACCGTCCGCTCTCCCGTAAGGAACTCAGCATCTGCTGGATCTATGTCACTGGTGATGAGACTGGCCGCATCGGCGTCCGTCCGGGCCACAATGACCGTCGGAACCCCGAGCACGTCAGCCGCGAGCCGCGCCGAGATGAGATTCCGAACTCCCTGAGCCGTCGGCAACAGAACCTTGCCACCCATATGACCGCACTTCTTCTCGCTGCTGAGTTGGTCCTCGAAGTGAACACCGGCGGCACCGGCTTCGATCATGGATTTCATCAACTCGAAGACGTTCAACGCACCGCCGAAACCAGCCTCCGCATCGGCCACGATCGGCGCGAACCAGTTGATCCCATTCTTGCCCTCGGAGTGGTGGATCTGGTCCGCCCGCTGCAACGCCTGGTTGATCCTCTTGACCACGCTCGG
>JBGTDE010000044.1:0-2209 GCA_041748475.1 Rubrobacteraceae bacterium
ATCGGCGACGCTCGCTCGTTCCTCTCCGCCGCCCGCGAGGTCGCATTGACCAAGCCCATCATCGTCATAAAAGCCGGAAGAACCGAAGCCGCTGGGAAAGCCGCCGCCTCTCACACTGGTTCGCTCACCGGCTCCGACGAAGTATTGGACGCTGCGTTCCAGCGCAGCGGAGTCTTGCGGGTAGAGGAGATCAGCGACCTCTTCGATATGGCGGAAGTCCTCTCCAAACAACCCCGTCCCAAAGGCCCGCGACTCTCGATAATCACGAACGCCGGCGGACCCGGAGTCCTGGCGACCGATGCCCTAATAACCGGTGAAGGCCAACTGGCGGACATCTCATCCGGCACGATGGAGACCCTGAACTCCTTCCTACCAGCCCCCTGGAGTCACAACAACCCAATAGACATCCTCGGCGACGCCGACCCGGCCCGCTACGCCAAAACCCTAGAAACAAACACCAACGACCCGGACAGCGACGGCCTAATGGTCATCCTAACTCCCCAAGACATGACCGACCCAACTGCGACCGCCGAAGCCCTGGCCCCCTACGCTCGATCCGGAAAGAAGCCCGTGCTCGCCAGTTGGATGGGCGGAGCCGAAGTCGCAGCCGGAACATCCATATTAAACGGCGCGGGAATCCCGACCTTCGACTACCCGGACGCCGCCGCCCGAGCCTTCAACAACATGTGGCGATATTCCTACAACCTGCGCGGCATCTACGAAACCCCCAAGCCCGCCACCGACACCGATGACGTAGCGCAAGAGAGAGCCGGTGAGATAGTGGACGCCGTCCGGGATGCTGGGCGCACCATCCTCACCGAATACGAAGCCAAAAAAGTCCTCGAAGCCTACGGCATCCCGACCGTACAGACCGAAGTCGCCCGGAGCGTCGATGAAGCCGTCAACCTGGCGGAGAGCTTCGGTTATCCGGTGGTCCTGAAGCTGGACTCTGAGACGATCACACACAAGACCGATGTCGGCGGCGTCCGCCTAAACCTGGCGAATGCGGACGAAGTCCGTCGAGCCTACGCGGAGATGGAAGCTTCCATAACGGAGAACTTCAGGCTGGAGGACTTCGGCGGCGCGGCGGTGCAGAAGATGATCTCGCTGGATGGATACGAGCTCATCGTGGGTAGCAGCGTAGACCCGCAGTTCGGTCCGGTCTTGCTCTTCGGTTCCGGCGGCGAGTTGGTCGAGATTTACAAGGACCGGGCTCTGGCGTTGCCACCGCTCACGACCACGCTGGCGCGGCGCACGATGGAACGGACACGCATCTTCGAGGCACTCAAGGGCGTTCGTGGACGGTCCAGCGTGGACTTCGCGGCTCTAGAGAAGTTGCTCGTGCGATTCTCGCAGCTCGTGGTGGAGCAGCCCTGGATCTCCGAGTTGGATATCAACCCGTTGTTGGTCTCCGAGGAGCAGATAGTCGCCCTGGATGCCAGGGTGGTTCTGCACGATCCCGCAACCCGCGAAGAAGACCTGCCCCGCGTAGCCATACGCCCTTATCCAACGCAGTACACAACAAGGGAAGAGATGCGGGAAGGAGAGCCAGTCGTAGTCCGGGCCATCCGGCCCGAGGACGAGCCACTGATGGTCCGCTTCCACGAAGCTCTCTCCGAACAGAGCGTCTACATGCGCTACTTCCACATGATGAATCTCGACCAGCGCACGGCGCATGAGCGTCTCACACGAATCTGCTTCATAGACTACGACCGCGAGATGGCACTAGTCGCCGAGCGCACGGATCCCGAGAGCGGTAGGCGTGAGATCATGGGTGTCGGCCGCCTCAGTCGATCCGGCGTGATCCGCGAAGAGGCGGAGTTCTCGATCCTCGTCAGCGACAAGTACCAGCGTCGGGGGCTCGGCACATTACTTCTGGGGCGGCTATTGGAAATAGGCCGAACCGAAGGACTGAAGAAGCTCACCGCCGAAATACTGTTGGACAACGACCCCATGCAACGAATCAGCAAGAACATCGGCTTCTCCCTGCGCCGCGACCTGGAAGAGCTGGTCGTAAAAGCCGAGCTGGACCTGTTCCTAACCGTCTGACGACTGGAGTATCTTACCGTCGCGCATTCTGAGTATTCGGGCGGCTAGTGCGCCGACTCCGGGATCGTGGGTGACGATAACGAAGGTCTGGCCGTTCTTTTTGTTTAGGTCGAGGATCAAGTCCAGAACCTCTCGCGAGGTGTCTGAGTCGAGGTTGCCC
>JBGTDE010000045.1:0-7533 GCA_041748475.1 Rubrobacteraceae bacterium
GCGTTGTTCCTTAACTGCACTCTCAAGAGGTCGCCGGATCTGTCGCACACTGACGGGCTTATCGACATTTCGAAGGCCATCATGGAGAAAAATGGGGTCTCGACCGAGGTGTTGCGTCCAGTCGACTTCGATATCGCCTACGGTGTCTACCCGGACATGACGGAACATGGATGGGCGAGAGACGAGTGGCCTGGAATCTTTGAGAAGGTCCATGCGGCGAACATCCTGGTGATAACTTCTCCCATCTGGCTCGGGGAGAAATCTTCTGTTTGCACGAAGGTTGTGGAGCGGTTGTATGCGATGTCAGGGAATCTCAATGAGAAGGGACAGTATGCATACTATGGTCGCGTTGGTGGATGTCTGATCACGGGCAACGAAGACGGCGCGAAACACTGCTCAATGAACATCCTCTACTCACTTCAACACCTTGGCTACACGATACCGCCCCAGGCAGATGCCGGGTGGTTGGGCGAAGCCGGACCCGGTCCCTCTTATCTCGATGAAGGTTCCGGCGGTCCCGAGAATGATTTCACTAACCGCAACACGACCTTTACCACCTGGAACCTCATGCACCTGGCGCGAATGATCAAAGACAACGGAGGCATCCCAGCCCACGGTAACCAACGCTCGGAGTGGGACGCGGGCTGTCGATTCGACCATCCAAATCCTCTATATCGCTAACCGGCGGCATTCCCTGTAAGCGCCTCGCGGCGTCTCGATGGAGATGTCCGGGATATGTGTGACGGCGATGCGGGATGGAGCCGTGTGCAGCGAGCGGTGCATAGCCGCGAGGTAGGCTGCGTTTCAACCGAACCGGACATTTGCGGCATCCATCGCATTCGTTAGGTTCGTGCGCCGATGGTCCTCATCGAAGAGCGGCGGTGTACGGTTCGAGTCGTGGATCAAGTCGTCTACAACCGATCATCCGTCGATGTTACGATCTCCAACTACACGCTAACGCGGAGTGCGTAGCCAATACAGAAGAGGTTCCGTGCCGGGGAAGCCGAAACGAAGCGAAAGGCTCGAACTGTGGGGTTGGATCCTCTTCGTCGTCTCAGCTCTGTTTTTCATCGTTGCCAGCATTCGCACTGGGGATATTATCGGATTCCTAGGCGGCTTCTTCTTCCTAATAGCGTGCGTGGTGTTCTTGTTGGCTTTCAAGGAACGAGGTGGGGGATAGGAGTGGTGGCTACGGTTTGTTTTGGGCGAGCCACTCCGTTGCTTCTTGTATCTCTTCATAGGTAAGACCGTGGCCGGTATCCCGCCAGCGAAGGTCTACTTTGGCGCCGGATTCGGTGAGGATCTCGGCCAGTCGTTGCGTGTTGTCCGGAGAGATCATCTGGTCCATGCGCCCCGCCGCCATAAAGACGGGCATCCCGGATAGGTCCGGCATTACTTCGGGCTCGAAGGGGACCATCGACCGTAGCAAGACCGCCGCTCTGAGCAGGCCGGGGTGCAGCAAGATGAGGCTGGCGGCGATGTTCGCGCCGTTGGAGTAGCCGGTGGCTATCAGTTTGCTCTTGTCGAAGCCGTATTCGATGGCGGCTGCTTCGATGAAGTCGGCTAGTTCGTGGGTACGGAAGAGGAGGTCTTCGTGGTCGAAGACACCCTCGGCGAGACGCCGGAAGAAGCGCGGCATGCCGTGCTCCAGGACTTTGCCTCTGGGGGAGAGAATGGCCGCTCCGGGGGCGAGGTCTTTGCCCAGTGGGATCAGGTCTTGCTCGTTCCCGCCCGTCCCGTGAAACACCAGCAACGTCGTACCGGAAGCGTCTCCAGGCTCGTAGCGGTGCTCGAAGGTGAGGCCGCTCATTCGCCCGCTCCTGGTACGCGGAGCGGCGGCAGCACGCTTTCTATCCGCTCGCGGTGGGATTCGTATTGCGGGGGGAGTTTCAGGTTCTCGCCAAGCTCCGCCGGGTCTTCGTCGGCGGCGAATCCGGGTGTGTCGGTGGCGATCTCGAAGAGCACACCTCCGGGCTCGCGGAAGTAGATGGAGTGGAAGTAGTTGCGGTCGAGGACAGGCGTTACGTCGTAGCCGAGAGCATCTACGGCCTCCCGGATCTCTAACTGATGGTCGTCGTCGGTCGCCCGAAACGCGAGGTGATGCACCGTCGCTACGCCCATCCTGCCACGAGACGTGTTGGAGCCGTCGCGTACATCCACGAAGTTCCCCGGTCCACCGGCACCGGCCTCGAAGCGGGAGCGTCCGTCGGCCTCTTTGACGGGGCGAAAGCCGAGGTGTTCGGTCATTAGCTTGGCGGTGTGCTCGGGGGCGCGCTCAGAGAGGGTTACGTGGTGGAAGCCGCGGAGTGCGTGCTCGGCGGGGACTGTTGCGCTCGGCCAGGGCTCGCGGGTCTCGTCGGGGGAGGCCGTGATCTCCAACCGCATCCCATCCGGGTCCGCGAAGGAGAGAATCGTCTCATCGAACCGGCTCTCGGGCTTCTCGAACCGAACGCCGCTCTCTATGAGTCGCTGCGTCCAGTAGCTAAGCGAGTCCGCCGGTACGGAGAAAGTGGTCGTGGTGAGTTGGCCGGTCCCTTGCAGTCCCAGAGGCGCGTCGGACCACGGGAAGAATGTCATTATGGTGCCTGGGCTGCCCGCGCCGTCGCCGTAGTAGAGATGGTAAGTCTCCGGGTCGTCAAAGTTGACGGTTTTCTTTACCAAACGAAGCCCGAGAATGCCCGCGTAGAAGTCCACGTTGCGTTGAGGGTCTCCGCAGATGGCGGTTACGTGATGGAAGCCTCGGAGCGCGTGCCCGGCGGGGACGGTAGCACTCGGCCAGGGCTGGCGGGTTTCGTCCGGGGAAGCGGTGATCTCCAACCGCATCCCATTCGGGTCCGCGAAGGAGAGAATCGTCTCGTCGAACCGGCTCTCGGGCTTCTCGAAGCGGATGCCACTATCTATGAGCCGCTGCGTCCAGTAGCTAAGGGAGTCCTCCGGCACGGAGAAAGTGGTTGTGGTGAGTTGGCCGGTCCCCTGTAGTCCTAGAGGCGCGTCGGCCCACGGAAAGAACGTCATTATGGTGCCGGGATTGCCAGCGCCGTCGCCGTAGTAGAGGTGGTAAGTCTCCGGGTCGTCAAAGTTGACGGTCTTTTTGACCAAACGAAGCCCGAGAATGCCCGCGTAGAAGTCCACGTTGCGTTGAGGGTCTCCGCAGATGGCGGTTACGTGATGGATGCCGGTGGTGTCGGTGCTCACATGTCTCCAGTCTCTACGTCGAAAGCGGATAGGTCTGTAATTGGACCATACTCGTACTCTGTTGATAGCCCGTGAACGGATAATCTCACTTCGGCACCCGATCCCGAAACTGCCGCCGATACAGATCGGCGTATAGTCCGTCCTGTTTTATGAGCTCCGCGTGGGTGCCGCTCTCGACGATTCGGCCATCGCGGACGGCGAGTATTCGGTCGGCGGTTCGGATAGTGCTGAGGCGGTGTGCGATCACCACGCTCGTTCGTCCCTGGAGCAGCGTGGCGAGCGCTTCCTGGATGATCTTCTCCGTCCGCGTGTCTATGTTGCTCGTCGCCTCGTCCAGGATGAGTATTCGCGGGTCCGTCAGCACGGCCCGAGCGAACGAGAGTAACTGACGCTGACCCTGGCTCAACGAGCCGCCACCCTCACTGAGTTCTGTGTCGTACCCATCCGGTAGCTCGGAGATAAAACCGTGCGCGCTTACCGCCCGAGCCGCGTCCTCCACCTCCTGCTGCGAAGCATCGAGGCGACCATAGCGGATGTTGTCTCCGACAGTCCCGGAGAACAGAAAGGACTCTTGCAGCACGATCCCGATATTCTCCCGCAGGTTGTTACGGGCGTACTCGCGAACGTCTCTGCCGTCGAGCTTGACTACGCCTCCGGTAGTGTCGTAGAAGCGGGGAATGAGGCTCGCGATGGACGTCTTGCCTGCACCGGTTGGGCCGACGAGCGCGACCGTCTGGCCCGGCTCTATCTCGAAACTTATGTCTTGCAATACCGGGCGGCCTGGATCGTAGGCGAAAGATACGTCCTCGAAAGAGATCCTGCCTTGCGTCTCGCCAAGTTCCACGGCATTCGGTGGGTCTGGGGGTTCGGGCTCTTCGTCCAGGATGTTGTAGATCCGCTCGGCCCCGGCGAGGGCGGATTGCAGTTGCGTGTAGAGCTGGGAGATTAGCTGGATCGGGCGGAAAAATTGCTGTACATACAGGACGAACGCCGTCAGGATACCGAGAGTCAGCGAACCTTCGAAGACCAGATATCCGCCGTAGCCGATCACGAGCGCGATAGAGAGGGTGGAGAGGATGTCTATAGTCGGGGCGAAGGCCGAAGTGATCGCCACGGCCTCCACGTTGGCCGAGCGATTGGCCGCATTCCGTTCCCGGAACCGCTCGATATTCGCCTCCGTCCGGTTGAACGCCTGAGCCTCGCGCACCCCGACGATGTCCTCTTGAAGGTTCGCCGTAACATCGCCGACCGTCTGACGCGTCACGCGGAACGCGGTGCGGGCTCGGCGGGCGAAATATGCGGTTAGCAGCAGCATGATCGGGATGACCACGAAGCTCGCCAACGCCAGATTCCACTGCAAAAGCAGCATTGCGACAAGGATTCCAATAAGGCTGAACAACGATCCGAGCAACTGAGATATCCCCTGCGAGAAGAGCTGGTTAAGCGTATCCACATCGTTGAGCACCCGGCTCATTAGATCCCCGACAGGACGCTTATCGAAGTAGCGTAGCGGCAGATGTTGCAACCGGTCGAAGATGCGTCCTCGGATTCCAGCCAACACGTTCTGCCCGATGGAGCCCACCTGATAAGTCTGTCCGCGCTGCGCCAGCGCCCCGACGAGGTAGATGCCGAAGAGAACGCCCATCATTACGAACAGCATGGTTCGGTCTCCACTTTTTAGGATGTAACGGTCGATGGTAAACCCGATCAGGGCTGGACCACCTGCCTGCGATGTCGCCCCTAACAACACCAGTACTAACGCATAGGCCATCTGACTTTTGTAAGGCTTCAGTTCTCCGAGCAACCGGCGTCCGATCGCGCCCCGGTCTCCGGCCTTCTGCTGAGAAGAGCCCGCAATAGATTCTATGCCGCGCATTCCCACTAGGCTTTACTCGCTCCGTTGTCCGCCTCAGCTTTACAAGGGGGGATGTTTTTATCGGGCAAGATCCAACCTCCCTAAGTGGTCTGTTCCACGAGTTGGGATCCGAGGATCTCGTTGTAGAGTTCGCTGTCGCGGGTTAGCTCCTCGTGGGTTCCGCGAGCGGCGATCTCGCCTTCGTCCAGGATCAGGATCAGATCCGCATCCCGCACCGTACTCACACGCTGCGCGATGACGAAGACCGTCCGGCTCTCCTCGCGCATGAGCCGGTCGAGCGTCTCCTGAATAGCGGCCTCGGTCTCCGCGTCCACCGCCGAGGTACTGTCGTCCAGTATGAGGAGTCGCGGGTCAACGAGCAGCGCCCGCGCAATAGCTATCCGCTGCCGCTGTCCCCCCGAGAGCCCGAGGCCCCGCTCGCCGATGATCGTGCCGTAGCCCTCCGGCAAATCCTGGATAAATTCCTCAGCTTGAGCGTCTTGGGCGGCTTGTTCTACTTCCTCGTCCGTAGCGTTGGGTTTGCCGAAGGCTATGTTGTCTCGGACGGAGCCGGAGAACAGGCGTGTCTCTTGAAGCACTATCCCGATCTGGGATCGTAGGGAGGAGAGGGTTACGTCTCGCACGTCGTAGCCGTCGAGCTTCACGCCGCCGTCGGTCACGTCGTAGAAGCGGGGGATGAGGTTGACGAGCGTGGACTTGCCAGAGCCGGTCGTGCCGAGGATCGCGACGGTCTGGCCCGGCTCTATACAGAAGCTGACATCCCGCAACACATCGCGCTCACTACCGGGATAGCGGAAACCTACGCCTTCGAACTCGACCCGGCAGTGGATAGGCGGAAGCTCGTCGGCATCAGGTTTGTTCCGCACGTCTATCGGAGCATCCAGAACCTCGAAGACTCGTTGTGAGGAAGCCCCGGCCCGTGAGATGCTCGCGGAGAGAAAACCAATCGTCAGGATGGGTTGGAGTAGAAAGCCCAGGTAGGCGTTAAAGGCCACGAGTTCCCCGATGGAGAGACGACCCCCGATGACTTGCAGGCCACCGAAGAGGATTATGCCCAGCGTACCGAGGTTTGAGAGCAGGAAGATGATCGGGAAGTTGCTCGCGAACGTTCGGACGGTTTGGAGGTTCTTGCTCAGGAGTTCGTCGTTCACGGTGCGGTAGCGTTTGGTTTCGTAGTCCTCGCGGGCGAAGGCCCGAATTACGCGCACTCCCGAGAGGTCTTCTTGTAGGACAGTGTTTAGTCGTCCGAGTGTCTGTTGCACTTCGCCGAAGAGTGGGCGGATCTTCTGGACGAATCGCACGAGAACGAAGACGATGGGCGGGATGATAGCGAGTGCCACCAGCGCGAGTTGCCAATCCAGATACAGAAGTAGGACGGTCGTGCCAACCAGCATGACGGCGGCGTTCGCTAGTTGGACGACGCCGCTGCCGGTGAAAGTTCGGATCTGCTCTACGTCGTTGGTCAACCGGGTGACGAGTTGCCCTGTCTGCACCCGGTCGTAGTACGAGAAGCTGAGACGCCCTATCCTCTCGAAGAGCGCGTTCCTCAAGTCATACGCAACCCCCTGCGACGCCCGCTCCGCTAAATATCCCTGCAGAAAAGTGAACAACCCTCGCGCCAGCGCCACCCCGACGAGACCCGCCACCATGATCATCAACACGTTCAATCGCCTGAGGCTGATGCCGTCGTCGATAGCCCGGCCAATGAGCAGCGGCGTCGTGAGGTTGGTGGCGGTAACCAGCAGCAACGCCACGAAAGCCCCGCCCGATTCCAGCTTGTACGAGCGCAGGTAGCCCAAAGCCCGGCGTACCGCCCCGAGCCCCGCCGGATCGCCGCCCCGATCTGTAGTCGCGCCAGCCGCCACTACTCCGGCGCCATACCTTTCTTGTACAACTCAGCCAAAGCCTTCTGGGTCTTGCTCAAGGTGCGTTGGCCCATGCCTTCCAGAACCTCCGGGGCTTTGGTGAATTGGATGTTTCCGTACTCCACGACCTGCCAGTAGTTGCCCCACGGATCTAGGAAATCCAAGCTCCCATCGGGCGTGCTGCGCTTTATCTCGGCGTTCGTACCTTCGAGTGCGCGACGCACGGCCTCCCGGTCGTCTACGACCAGACCAACGTGCCGATGCTCGTCCGGGGCTTGCGTTCGGCCTTCGGACAGGGCGAGGAATTGATCCCCGGCGTCAATGAACGCTCTACCCGGCCCACGCCCACGCAGCTTCAACTCGAAGAGCTTCCCGTAGAATTGCAGAGCTTCTTCGATGTCGCCGACCTCCAGGGCCACGTGGTTAAAACCTAGAAAGTTGGCTTTGGTCATGCGCCCATCTGGGTGGTGTGCTCCGGCTCGATGTAGAGAACGATGCGCTCATCACCGGGCTGATGGTACGGATACTCGTCCACCCCGAGGTACTTCTTCGCCATCGCGTTGATAAAGTCGTTGTTCGGGTCCTCTTCGACCTTTA
>JBGTDE010000046.1:0-2871 GCA_041748475.1 Rubrobacteraceae bacterium
TTCGCCATTAGGATCGTACCGTCGCGCATCTCCGCCGGGACGTTCTTTTGGACTTTTATCTCTGTTACGCTACTCAAGTCATCCACCCTCCGGTACTCGGATCATCCCTCCCGAACAAAGTCTAACCGAACAGCGAGCTTCGATCCCGTTTCCCTTATTTGACCAATCGTTCCAGTTTATGTATGCTGAGGCCATGAGAGTCGAGTTTAGATTTGAGTAGGGTTGCTTCTTCGGGTTGGCGGACGCCGATGGTGGTGATCTTCGCTGGTTGCCTTATAGCTCTTATTACCTACGGTCTGCGGACGAGTTTCGGTTTGTTTGTGGACCCGGTCTCCGAGGGACGTGGATGGGGCCGGGAAGTCTTCGCTCTCGCCATCGCGATTCAGAATCTCGTCTGGGGTATTGGTCAGCCCGCTGCCGGTGCCATAGCCGACCGTTACGGTTCGGCGCGGGTCTTGGCCGCTGGGGGCGCGGTCTATACCGTTGGTGTGGTTTTAATGGCGGTGAGTACTGCTCCGGCGGCGTTGTATCTGAGTGCCGGGGTGATCGTGGGTCTGGGGTTGGCTGGTGGATCGTTCACCATCGTTATCGCGGCTTTGGGAAGGATCGTACCGGAGGAACGCAGTTCGTGGGCGATGGGTTTGGCTACGGCGGCGGGTTCCTTCGGTCAGTTCGTCTTCGCGCCGCTTGGTCAGGCGTTTATCTCGTCGTATGGATGGGCGACGGCGTTGGTCTTTCTGGCTGGTTTCGTGGCTGTGGTCCCGGTGCTTGCGGTGGCGTTGAAGAGTGGGGGTGAGGTTAGCGAGAACTTGGATGAGGAGCCACCGCTTCCGGCGCGGGCTGCGGTGCGGCAGGCGTTTGGGCATGGGAGCTATCTGTTGCTTGTTGGGGGGTTCTTTGTTTGTGGGTTTCACGTGGCGTTTATCACGACGCATTTGCCCGCGCATCTGACAGATGTTGGGACTAGCGCGTTCATTGCGGCTTGGGCTTTAGCCCTGATCGGGCTGTTCAACGTGGCCGGTTCTTATGCCTCCGGTGTCCTCGGTGGAAAGAACAGCAAGCGCCGGTTGCTCGCGGGGATATATCTAGGGCGGGCGGCTGCTATCACGCTCTTTATAGTTCTTCCGCCGACACCGGTAGTGGTGCTTGGTTTCGCGGCGGTGATGGGTCTTCTGTGGCTCTCGACGGTGCCTCTTACGTCGGGGCTCGTGGCGGTGATGTTCGGGCGGCGGCATCTGGCGACGTTGTTCGGGTTCGTGTTCCTTAGCCATCAGATCGGGGCTTTCTTCGGAGTCTGGCTCGGGGGCGTGGCTTACGAACAGACCGGCAGCTATGCACCCGTGTGGTGGGCCGGTGTCGTACTAGCCCTGATCGCCGCTGCCCTACACTGGCCCATAGTCGAACGCCGAGCCCCGCAGTTGGCTGTAGCTCCACAACCAGGCTCATGAGGAAGTAGGAGATGGTCCGAGCAAAAGCATTCGATCCCGACCAAGCCCTGGAAGCAGCGATGCGGATGTTCTGGCAGCGAGGCTTCGAGACGACCTCGATGCGAGATCTGCTAGACGGCATGAGCATCGGACGCGGCAGCTTCTACGACACCTTCGGAGACAAGCGCACGATCTTTCTGGCTAGTTTGGACCGCTTCGAAAAGGTCCGAACCTCCTGGATAAACGAGACACTCCAAGACTCCGGCCTGGAAGGAATAGAAGAAGTCTTCCGCCGAACCATCGAGAGTCTTGTGGAGTTCGAGCCGCGAAGGGGGTGCTTGCTGGCGAACACTGCGGTCGAGCTCGCGCCTCACGATCCCGAGGTAGCTGCCAGAATATCCAGATACATCCAGCGCGCCGAAGCGGCGTTCGAGACAGCACTATGCCGGGCGCAGGCATCCGGGGAGATCCAACCAGACAGCGACACGACAGCACTGGCTCGCTTCCTGGTAAACAACCTGCACGGGATGCGCGTTCTGGCGCGTGCGGGAGCCGAACGTGCGTCGCTCGAAGACATAGCCCGCGTAGCTCTAGGAGCGTTGCGCTAGTTTCTAGATCTCCGAATTAGGAAGATCAAGGCCGAAATCATGCCCGCTAACGCGAGTATTGGCGCTGCGGTCGAGAGGATTCGGATCGCTTTTATGCCGCGTCTCATTACGGAGGCGTCGTTGAGGTGGGGGAATGGCTCGTCGGGTTCTGGCACGCCGAGGAATTCGCATAATGGTCCCCAGCCCTGCTTTACGTCGTAGACCAGGAGTTTTTCCGGTGGGACGTGGCGTTTTACCTGTTCGTTGTGCTGTTCGAGGATGTTTATGGCGTAGTCGCGGTCTTCGATGCGTCCGTGGAACGTACCTTGCCAGATCAGCTCTTCTATGAGATCCCCGCGGTTTTTGGAGAGTCCGCCAAAGACTACAAAGCTGATGGGCATGAAGATAAGGCGTGTCACTGTGGACCTGTCAATAGTCTTGCTCAACTCATAGATGGTCGTTCGCACGCTCTCGTACCATCGCTCCGGCTCTCGAACGCTTAGCAGAACTTTTGCCTCGGGATACTCAAGCATCAACTCTTCGTAGAACGTGCAGGTGGGCCAATCCACGCACGCTTCGTAGTCTCCGAGAACCGTGGTCCAATCCGACCGTTCGCCGCGCCACGCCGAGAGCCAGAAGCTCCCGTGATCGGATCTACTTAAGACTTCGATCATGTGGTAGCACGGCCCGAAGCCGAGCCGTTCGAGCGCCGCTTTCAGCGAAGTTGTGCCTGTGCGCCCGAACCCGGCTCCGATGACCTTCAAGCCGTTGTTAGCTCCCGTCGGCGGTGTAGCCCTCGAACTGTTCGCGTAGCTTGAGCTTCTGGAACTTGCCGGTTGCGGTCATTGGGATCGACT
>JBGTDE010000047.1:0-3992 GCA_041748475.1 Rubrobacteraceae bacterium
GCGCTACGTCCCGACTGCGGGCGGTATTATAGCAGCCGTTTGGCGGGTGTCCTAAACAGCTAGAAACGCCGCGTCGCGACCGGCGTAGAGTTCCAGGGAGCTTGCGATGGCTTCGGCGACGGTTGCCGGGTAGTAGGCGTCAGTGGCTAGTTCGAGATCCTCGGGGTTTGTGAGGTGTAGGGGTTCGACCATGACCGCTGGGATGTTGGTCTCGCGCAATATATTGTAAGAGCGTCCAAACTCCCCGATGTCCGGCACGTCGAGGGCGCGGCTGATACCTCTTTGGACGTAGGTGGCCGCCATCTGGCCTCGATGGGACTGGTATCCTAGCCGCTCGAAGTAGTAGGAAGCCGAGCCTCGGGCCGTTGGAGTGCCGTGGGCGGCGTGGTGGATAGAGACGACCATCTTCGCGCCCGAGGAGTTCGCCAGGAAGGCCCGGTTGGCGGAGGATACCTCCTCGTCGCCGCTGCGGGTCAAAAGGATCTCATTGGCCGGTAGGATCTGGGAGAGTTCCTGGGCGACCGCGAGGTTGAGGTTGGACGCGGTGAGACCTGTAGGCGCCACGTGGCCCGTCTGTGAGCCTCCGCCTGAGGCATCGACCACGATCGTACCGGTAAAGAAATCTTCCGGGTAGTATCCACCGTTCTTATCTGGGAGTTGGTGGGTTCCGAGGGATTGTCCAGCGTACGTATTCAGGGTCTTGAAGACGAGGTCGTCTACAACACCGTCCACTTGCAGGCCCGCGTTCTTCTGAAAGTCTCGTACTGCGCGGGCGGTACGTACATCAAAGACGCCGTTTACGGCTCCGGGGTCGAAGCCGAGATCGTTCAGCATTCGCTGGAGTTCGACCACGTCCGCTCCGCGGGAGTGATCGTGGCGTAGATAGAGGAGTCGTTCTCCAGGTCGAAAACCGGCTTCAAAGACTTCGCGCCAGGTGATCTCTCCGACCAGTCCGTCAGCCAGAAGTCCCATGAGTTGCTGGAAGGATTTTACGGCCAGCATCGTTCGCGGGCCAAAAACACCGTCGATGCCACGGTTGCCGAGATCCAGGCCCATCGTCGTGAGACGGGTCTGTAGGTCCACGACTTCCCGGCCCCGGTCTCCTATGCGCAGCGTCCGCACGGCGGTCTAGGTCATCCTCTCAAGTCTTCGTCGAAAAACCGAGCGCCGGGCATGTGACAGCCCCGGCGCCCGAAAGCTCTTCAGTGATGTGATAGACAGAGGTATTAGCCCTCGACTACTCCGAGAATGTCTTCGGAATCCAGGATCATGTACTCCTCGTCGTCTAGCTTGATCTCGGTCCCCGAGTACTTGGCGAAGACGATCCTATCTCCCTCGCTGACCTCGACCGGTACGCGCTCGCCATCGTCGCTTAGCTTACCCTCGCCCACGGCCACGACTTCGGCCATTTGTGGCTTCTCTTTGGCGGTGTCGGGCAACACGATACCCGAGGCCGTCTTCTCCTCGCGCTCGACCATCTTTACCAACGCACGAGCACCTAGCGGTTTGAACTTCATCGAACTACCTCCTCTAATCTTGCACTACGTTCTGTCTCGAACCACCGGCGTCACCAGTGATCCCCAAAAATCACGCCCGAGATTGTAACCGCAAGGGTTGCAAGGCGCAATCAAGTTTCGAGCTTTACAGCCCGAGTTGTGATGTGAGCTGCATCTTGGGCAATGCCCCCACAGCCTGCTGGCGAACCTCTCCATCCTCGAACCGAGCGATGGTCGGGATGCTGGAGATCCGGTAGCTCATGGCCGTCTGCGGGTTATCGTCAACGTTTAGCTTGACGAAACTCACATCCTGGCGATCCTCGCTCATCTCCTCCAGTATCGGGGAGATCCTGCGGCACGGCACGCACCACGGCGCCCAGAAGTCCACGATAACAGGCTTCTCGGACTTCAAAACGTCGCTCTCGAATGTCGCGTCGGTTACCTCGCTAACCGCCATATGCCTTCTACCTCCGTCACTTTGAAATGACTACTCACAACCCCGGCATTCTAGCACGCCCCGGCAATGGTTCCCGACGAAGACCGGCCAACCGCTACCTTCCCCTAAACTCGGTCTCTCTCTGATAGCTCGGAGATAAGTTCGACCCGGACTTGCTCGGCGAGATCCTCGGCCCGACGAGGATCGAAGAGCGCGGCCCCCAACGTCTCGGCGTTGGCCGCAGCGCACCCGGCGGCCAACCGAACGGCCTCGGCACCCGACTGCTTGCGATGCAACAAACCGGCTAGAAGACCCGCTAGATAAGCGTCTCCGCTCCCGATAGTCGACACGGCCTCGACCGTGGGCGCGAGAGCCCAAACCGGGCCGTCCCCGTTATCCAGATAAGAGTGTCCCTCTGGCAGCGTGATGCTCGCGACGTTCGCACCGAGTTCACCGAGACGATCGAGACCCCGCACGAAATCATCCTGCTCCAGGAAGTCGAAGCCAACCACGCTCTCGGCCTCGTTCTGGTTAGGGCTTATTAGCGAAGGCGAAACCTTCATGAGGGCTCGGAGGGTGGCGGGTGGTGCGTCGACCACGGTATACAGTCCGCGGTCGCACGAGCGTTGAACGAGGCCCACCAGAAAGCTATCGTCGAGGTTCGGGGGAACGCTACCGGCGAAGACGACCGCTGTAGCGTACTCCATCAGGTGCTCCAGGCGGCGCGAGAATTCGCGGGTCTCGGCGGGAGTGACCTCGGGTCCGTACTCGTTGATCTCGGTCTGCGTTCCGGCCATCGGGTCGACTATGGCGGTCGAAGTCCTTGACAGGCCTTCTATCTCGACGAGGTCAAAGGGTATAGCGGCCTCGGAAAGTCCGTCGCGGATTGCGTCGCCGTTGCGACCTCCGGCGAAACCTGTAGCCAGTACCGGCACGTCCAGGCATCTGAGAGCCCGAGCTACGTTTATTCCCTTGCCACCCGCGAGCGAGATGCTCTCGGGGGCGCGGTGCCGCTGTCCGAGCGTCAAGCTGGGTACGACTAGCGTCCGGGCCACGGCAGCGTTCAAGGTGACGGTAAGGATCATAATTCTCTTTCCTTCCCTCCCTAATTCTCTCTGAAAACCCCACTAACTGTATACCACGCCCGCTGCGGCAGCGAAGCCTTCTCATAACTGCGTTTCGCTACCAACGCGCTCTCCCCGACTCGCTCGCCATCGACCGTGGCGATCACGGTTCCGAGCCGCGTTCCTGGCTTGGCGGAGTCGGGCAACTCCTTCATTATCTCTACCTCGCGCTGTATTTTCGAGTCCGCGTCCACCAGACCCAAGATGTCTTTTTTGGCGACCAGCCCGATCTCCTTCCCCCTCCGATACGGTACATCGGCTTTGGTGTAGAGATCCCCTTGGGCTACGATGCGGGGACGCTCGTGGGCCGCGAAGCCATATTCCAAAGCCCTCACCGCCGCTCCGAACCGATCCTCTTGCGAGTCTAGAAGCACGGCCACATATGACTCGCCCTCCGAGTCCGCGGATGCGACGAGACTCGAACCCGCAGCGGGTGTGGTTCCGGTTTTGACCCCGGTGGCCGGTGCGTATCCGGTGAGAAGTTCGTTGGTGCTGGCGAGCGGTATCTCGCGGTCCTGGGTGGTTATCGTGGCGGCGGGCGTGGCGACCATCTCGCGAAACTCCGGGTACTCGAAAGCCAGCCGGGTCATCTTTGCGAGATCCCAGGCCGTCGAATAGTGCTTCTCTGCATCTAGCCCGCTCGGGTTCTCGAAATGGGTGTCTTCG
This sequence comes from Rubrobacteraceae bacterium, assembly GCA_041748475.1. Lineage (GTDB taxonomy): Bacteria > Actinomycetota > Rubrobacteria > Rubrobacterales > Rubrobacteraceae > JACDDK01. The sequence goes on from JBGTDE010000047.1 coordinate 3,723, forward strand.
AGGCCCATCTCCGCAGCCCTCTCGTTCATCCTCTGGACGAAGCGTTCGGCGGAACCGCCGCCGAGGTGTTCGGCGAGCGCGTAGACCGCGTCATCGCCCGAGGAGATCAGACTAGCCTGCAACAACTCGCGGACGCTCAAGGTGTCGCCGGGATACAGACCGATGTTGCTGTACTCGGGGATGGCGTAGGACGCGGCCTCCTCGGAGACCGTCACCTCAGCGTCGAGGTCCGCCTCCGCGAAGGCGAGCATAGCCACCATGATCTTGGTG
>JBGTDE010000048.1:0-6784 GCA_041748475.1 Rubrobacteraceae bacterium
GCCCCCACCGTACCTTGCGGAAAGTTTCCGCTTTCGGCCATTTGTGCTGCGTGATAGCCCATATCCGCGTCGGGGCGGGCATCCGGTGAGCCGGTCATCAGGTCGAAGAGGACCGCCGCCGAGACTAGCGGTATGCGGGCAACCCCGATGTCCAGTCCGATGCCCTGTTCTTCGAGGTATCTGACTACACCGTCGGCAGCGGCCAGGCCGAACGCACTGCCGCCGGTTAGGAGTAGAGCGTGAGTCTCGCGCACTGAGCCTGTTGGGCTCAGGCGGTCGGTCTCGCGGGTTCCGGGTGAGGAGCCGCGTACATCGACGCTTACGATGGCGGGACGTTCGAAGAGTATCGCGGTACAGCCGGTTAGGCCAATGGGGTCCGTGGCGTGGCCTACCAGAACACCTGGTACGTCGCAGAGGTTATCTTGAGTTGGGATCAGGCGTCCGGATCATCAATGGCTGGATCCTCGTTGACTGTATCCTCGGGCTCTACGGGATCGGCGGGTTCTATCCCTTCGTTAAATTGGGCAAGAGTGGTGAGTGGCACCATCTCCTGTTCGGAGCGTTTGGTCCCGAACTGTACCAGGACGGAGTCCCGGACCATCGAGTAGTCGACCACGCGGCCCTCGCGTTCCTCGACTTTCACGTTGGAGTTTTTGAACGGCGCCCGTTCCTTGAACTCTTTGTAGGCGTCGTGTTCGTAGCGCATACAGCACTTCACCTCGCCACAGCTACCCATGATCTTATCGTTCGGCGTCACGCCTTGTTGCTTGGCGAGCCGGACGTTGACCGGTCCCATACTCCGGGCTCCGCTCCAGACCGCGCAGCACAGCGGAAGTCCGCAAGTGTCGCAACCGCCGACATCGCCCGCCCGCTCGATAAAGCTGAAGCGCCGCATCTCCACCGTAGCCTTGTAGAAATACTCAAGATCCTCCCGGACTCTGGAGAGGTCCGGATCCTGCTCCGACTGATATTTCACTTCGATGTACGACGCATCCAGCGAAACGTCGCATCCGATTATTTCGACCTGTCCGATCCGATGATCCCGCAACAGCTTTACAGCTTCCTTGCGAATATCTCGCGCCATGTCCCGGTGAGCTTCTTCCTGCTTTGCATCCTCTTCGGTGACGATCCGCGCGATATCGAAGGGCTCCGTGTACGCTTCGCGGCGACGCGGCGTCAGGGAAACTCGGCCTACAAGCTCGCCCACGTCCGTCGCCACAATGACCCTGTAGCCGACGCGAAGATCGAGATCCCGAGCGTAGCACAGCTTCGCGACGCTCCATCCGGGGAGCCGAACGTCTACTAGCCGGGGTAGCTCCTCGCCCGTGAGTGTCCGAGTATCCGTTGTCGTGTCTGGGATAGCGCAACCTCCAGAATCGCTTCCGAAGAGACATTATACGTCAGAGCCGCCCGAGCTTCCCCGACGCTTGCTGCGGCTCCGGCCCAGTCGGCGTCCGGCCACTCGTCCACGCGAGCCCGGATGTCCTCTAACTTGTCCACGTTGGCGGCCAGATCCTCGGCTCCAGCGGCCACTATAGCCGCATCCCGGTAAGCCAGGGAGATGAGATCCAGGGCTTCCCCGACCGCTCCATCTCGTGCCGCACGACCAACCCGTTTCGCCCGATCCTTGACCCGCCGATCCGGAGCCTCGACTTCCCCCAACACCGCAGCCTCCTGAGCCGCCCCAACAGCCTCAGCCCTCCCAACTATCCCAACAACCGCCTCATGACGCTCCTCATAGTCTCCCCCCACCCCAAAAGCAGCCCCAAAAGCGACCTCGCGCAATTCTTTCAACTCCACCTCGTTCGCATACCGCAACGACAGCCCAACAGACCCACGCCCAAGTGCCGCCGCGAGCTCCGACTCCGCAACGCCTCGTTCATCCAGGAATCTCGCTACTTCATCCAGCGGTACCGGATTGAACCGCATCGGCTGAGACCGTGATAGCACCGTCGGCAGCACACCCTCCCGCGATGCCGCCAGCAACACGAAGACCGTCTCTCCCTCCGGGCTCTCAAGCGTCTTCAGCAGCGCGTTCGATGCCTGCACATTCAGCGAGTCAGCCTGCAATATGAAGACTCTCCGCGCCCCCTCGAACGGACGGCTCGCGGCCGATCGCAGCAACTCTCGCACCTGTCCGATAGTCGTAAAAGCGCCCTCTGGAATGACTTCGATGAGATCCGGATGCAACCCTCGCCGGGCTCGATCCTCCGCCGTAGCAACCCCTCCCGAGACTAACGCTGCCCCGAATCGCCGAGCCACCGTCCGCTTACCGACACCATTCGGCCCGTGAAAAATATAGGCATGGGATACGCCACCCGCCAACGCCTTCTCCAACATCCGAAGCACCGTAGAGTTTCCGACAACGCCTTCGAAGGTTCTTGAAGTGTCAGCCAATCTCGTCACCAAGAGTATACAACCGTTGTATTTCGTCTAGGACCATCGCACACAACTCCTCCGGCGGAAGCATCGCATCCAGCACGGTGATGCGTTCGGATTCGGCCTCGACAATCTCCTCGAAACCCTCCTCGACCCGCGACATGAACTCGGCTCCGACAAGCTCCAAGCGGTCCAGCGGTGCTCCGAGTTCCCGAGCCCGGCGTTCGCGCTCGCTGGCCTCTAGCCGCAGATAGAACGTCGCGTCAGGGATCGTCTCTCCGACAGCGGGGGCATTGAGGTCGCGTACCGCATTGGCACCGAGGCCGCGTCCGTATCCCTGATAGGCGATGCTCGAGTCCAGATAGCGTTCGCAGAGGACGTGTTCGCCGTTCTGTAAACGTGGCGATATTTCACGCTTGACGTGATCCGCTCTCGCAGCCGCGTACAGATACGCCTCTGTCCAGGTGTCCATGTCGATCTCCGGGTCAAGCAAGACTTCGCGGATGCGTTCCGCCGCTGGAGTTCCGCCCGGTTCCCGAGTGAAGTGAGTGCCGGTAAGGTTCTGTTTCAGAGATTTCACCAGGGTCGATTTGCCGCAGAAATCCAGCCCTTCGACAGTTACGAAGACGCCGCGAGGCGAGGTAAGGCTCCTACGCCGCAGCCCGGCGGAGCGCGTGACGCTCGGCGGCGTTGACGTGGGCCTCGAAGAAGCTCCGATGTTCGGCACCCGCATCGCGCATGGCCTCCGCGTGCCACTGAACCCCCAGGAGCCAGCGCTCAGAGAGATCTCGGTACTCAACAGCCTCCACGATCCCATCCGAAGACGTAGCGGAGACTACGAGCCCATCGGCCAAATCTTTTATGGCCTGATGATGATAAGAGTTCACCTTGATCTTATCCGCCTGTACAATGCCGCTGATCTGCGATGCAGCGTCCACGTTTATCTCGTGGGTCGCCTGCCACTTGGGTGTCGTCTGACGGTGCTTTAGAAAATCTCCCTCGTATTGCGCAGGAATATCCTGATACAGCGTGCCACCGAGACCGACGTTGAGTACCTGCATACCCCGACAAATGCCGAAGATCGGGATTCCGCGCCGCAACGCGACCTCGAACAACGCGATCTCGAACGTGTCCCGCTCGGGGATCGTAACGCTCAACTCCGGGATAGGCTTCTCACCGTAATGACTTGGGTGAAGGTCGCTACCTCCACTCAACAACAACCCGTCTAAACCCCCGATCACAGCCTCAGCCGCCCGCCGTTCTCCTATAGGCGGCAGCACCACGGGAAATCCGCCAGCCTGAGCCACACCCTCGATGTAGTCCAAGTCCGTGCGAACAAAGCGACCGAGCGGACGCTCCGCCACACTCTCCGTATCCTCTTTGAGCGTAGCTGTTACTCCAATTACCGGAGCCATTTAGCGCATCCCTCTCATGATCTCTTGGTGTCTCTCTTCAGTCTTCGTCGCAGTTTCGCAAAACCTTTAGTAGTTTCCTTAACCGCGTCTTAACTTATCTCAATTATAAGGCGGCAGAGTAGCACACGGTGGCGGCAAGAGTCCAGACTAGGAGGTGTCCTATCACCTTTACGAAGCGCGAATCCCGCCTCGACGGTCGGTCGTCGTCGAGATGCAGGTCTATGCGGGTTTCTAGGTGGTGGACTTCTGAAGTTCCTGCTCGCTCGTCTCTGATGAGCGGTTCTCCTCTTCCTTGGCGGCTTCCTCGGCTTTAGCTTCTTTGGCCTTGCGCTGCTCTTCCTTCTTAGGACACTCCATGTTAATGCACGTGATCCAGGGCCGACGGCCTCCGAGAACTTTTATCTCAGGCGATCCACAGGCATCACACAGCGTCCCAAGAGGGATGATCTCACCTCGCTGCGGCAGCGGATACGTGGTCGTGCAATCTGGATACCCGGCGCATCCCACAAACCTCTTCCGACTCTTACGGTTCCGCCGAATAATGAGGTTGTGGTCGCTGTTCGGACACTTGCCAAGAGTCTCGTCCACCCGAATGCCACCCCACACAATGTCCGCAAACTCCGTCTCGGAGCTTTGCAAGTGCTCATAGACTCGCCGAAGCACATCGCGTGACGTATCGACCACGCTCTCCTTGGAGATCTTACCCTCGGAGATATCGTCCATGCTCTTTTCGAGCTCGGCAGTCATCTCATGCGACGCTATCTCGGAGGCGAAGTCCGTGAGAGCCTGCGCGACCGCGATTCCTTTTTCGGTCGGCACCAGCGGATCGTCGTGAACGTAGCCGCGGTCGTAGAGATTCTGGATGATATTCGGGCGGGTGGCTTTCGTGCCGAGACCGAGATCCTCCATCACGTTGATAAGCCGACCCGCGCCGTAGCGTCCCGGCGGCTGAGTCTCCTTGCCCGTCACTGTAGCCTCGACGACCTTGACAACGTCGCCTTCCTTTAGGTCTGGTATCTCTTCGTCGGCGCGTCGGCTGTACGGATACACGCCAAGCCATCCTTCTTCGGTCACGACCGTGCCACCCGTTGTTAGCGTTTCGCCGCCAGAATCGAAGCGCAGGGTCGTGCGTAGAGCCTTCGATGGCGTGGAGAGCGTTGCCATGAAGCGTCGGATCACAAGCTGGTAGATCTTCCACTGATCGTCCCGCAAAGCACCTTTGGATGCGTAGGCTGTTGGGTAGATCGGGGGGTGGTCCGTGGTCTGCTTCTTGCCTCGCGTCGGGGAGAGCTTATCCTGCTGCAACAACTTCTCGGCGTATGGACCCGCTTCCTCGACCCGCTTCAAGAAACCGAGCACCTCGCGTAGATCCACCGATGCCGGATAAACGGTGTTGTCGGTCCTCGGATACGAAATGTAACCGTCGGTGTACAAGTCCTCGGCGAGCCGGGCCGCTCGCGATGGCGCTATGCTCAGGGATGCTGCCGCCGTAAGGAAGCTGGTGGTGTTGAACGGCGCGGGTGGCTGGCGCGTACTGGCTTTCTGCTGAAGCTCGGTGACGGTCGCGCTCTCTTCGAGGTTCTCGTGAGCTTGCCGGGCCGCCGCTTCTTCCTTAAAGCGTTGCGTGGTGTGGCGAGCTTCGAAAGGCTTGCCGTTCTGCAGGATTACGTCGAGCTCCCAGTAAGGCTCCGGGATGAAAGCCCGGCGTTCGCGTTCGCGGGCGGCGATCAGGGCCAGCGTCGGCGACTGAACGCGGCCAACCGAGAGAAACGCTGGACCGTAACGCTTTGTAGCGCGTGATACCCAGCGCGTGAGGGTGGCACCCCAGATCAGGTCTATATCCTGCCGGGCTTCGCCAGCCGCCGCAAGATCGTTGCTAACCTCGGTCAACTCGTTAAAGGCCCGTGCAATCTCCGCTTTGGTCAACGCCGAGAACCGCGCCCGGAGCACGTTGTCCACGAGCTTGGGGTTCGCCTCGAAGACCAGGGAGAGAGCCTCCACCCCGATCAACTCGCCCTCCCGATCAAAGTCCGTCGCGATGATGACGCTGTTGGCCTTCTTGGACAACGACGTAACCGCCGCCGCGACGCCCTTCTCCGAAACAGACTTCAAAATCTCCGCGTCGATAAGATCCGAAGGCTCCACCTTCTGCCAGTTCGAATACTGCTCGGGATACTCCGGGTTGAGAACGTGCCCCTTCAACCCAACGGAGACCGTCTCCTCGCCGTTCCACGTAAACGTGGCGTGCGGCACGGAGCGGTGCTTACCCTCTTTTACAGAACCTTCTGCTAGGAATTGAGCGACTTTTTTGGCCGAGTTCGCCTTCTCTGAAATAATTAGTCTCATATTGATACTGGTTATAACACAACGCCGCAACCTGTAACCTCACCCACAAAATCTGGCGCATCGTCACAGTGAATCCCCTAACTACGGGCAGACGGCACGTCTTCGGGAGGTGTCGCCCCAATAAATATACGAACCGAGATCAAACCTAGAATGCCAATGAAAGTTGCGAAGAACAACGTCACCAGCCGCACCAGAAACGTGAGCGCTACCGCCGGTCCCTGGGCAAGACCGCCAAGCCCAATAAACATCCCCGCGAGACCGGCTTCGGCCACTCCGATCCCCCCAGGGATCATGCTCAACGCCCCACCGATAGAGCTGACCGCGAAGACGAAGACAATTAGAAGAAAATCCAACTCCGCTCCAAGCGCGATGGCGCAGAGATAGACCGCCAGTATCTCCAGCCCCCACGACAAGAACGACATGAAGGTTCCGAAGACGAGCGGACGCCACGCTAGTAGCTCGTTGGAAGCACCGTGAAAATCCGAGAGGTGCGGCGCGAGCCGATTCAGGACCGGCAACTTCAGCAGCACACGTTCCGCTAGCAGCGAGAGTCGCTTGGAGCGTAGAACGGCGATGCCCACTATCGTTAGGGCCGAGAAAGCCAGGATCGTCCACAGCCCGAAGCTGAACGAGAGGGCGCCGAG
>JBGTDE010000049.1:0-5782 GCA_041748475.1 Rubrobacteraceae bacterium
GAGCGAGCCCACGGCAAGGGCCTGGAACTCTTTGCCTTTGTCGAGCCCGGCGTGACGACCGCGCTGCGCGGCGACCCGTTCCGGCTGCGCCAGGTCATCACAAACCTTATCGGTAATGCTATAAAGTTCACCGAGAGAGGCGAGGTAGGCGTCCGGGCGAGCCTGGAAGAGGAGGATGAGAAGTCCGTAATGATGCGTTTCGAGGTCACCGACACCGGCATCGGCCTGGAAGCCGAGCAGAAAGAACGTCTGTTCCAGTCTTTCTCCCAGGCCGACACCTCCACCACCCGGCGCTACGGCGGCACGGGCCTCGGTCTCGCCATCTCCAAGCAGATAGTCGAGATGATGGGGGGACAGATCGGGGTGAAAAGCGATCCCGGCCAGGGGAGCACGTTCTGGTTCACGACGCGCCTCAAGAAACCCGAGGAAGCTCCGGTAGTCGTAAGCCCCCGCTCGGATCTGCGGGGATTGCGAATCCTCGTCGTGGACGACAACGAGACGAACCGCTCCATCCTCCAAAAACAGGTTACCTCCTGGGGGATGCACCACGCGGAGGCCGGGGACGGCGAGCAGGCCCTCGTCATGCTCCAAGAAGCGATCCGGGCCGGTAGACCCTACGATGTCGCCATCCTCGACATGCAGATGCCCGAGATGGACGGCATGGAGCTTGCGAGCCTCATAAAGAAGGACCCCGAGGTCTCCATCACCAACCTCGTAATGCTGACCTCGATGGGACGCCGCGGCGACGGCGCTCTAGCCAGGGAAGTCGGCATCTCGGCTTACCTGACTAAGCCCGTCCGACAGTCCGAGCTATACAACTGCCTGGTCACGGTCATGGGCTCCCCCCTCGGCGAGCCGACCGTCACGCCGCCTGCCATCCCGCTTATAACACGCTACAACCTGCGCGACGTAGCCCTACGCAACCAGTCGCGCTTACTCGTCGCCGAAGATAACCCCGTCAACCAGAAGGTCGCCCTGCGAATGCTCGAAAAACTCGGCTACAGGGTGGATCTCGCGGAGAACGGCCTCGAAGCCCTGGAAGCGCTCTCGACGGACCACCACTACGACGCCGTTCTCATGGACTGTCAGATGCCCGAGATGGACGGCTATGAAGCGACCGCCGAGATCCGGCGCCGCGAGGCCCAGGATACCAACGGCGGCGCGTCCCGACGCATCCCCGTGATCGCGATGACCGCCAACGCCCTTCAGGGCGACCGCGAAAAAGCGCTCGAAGCCGGCATGGACGATCACATCGCCAAACCCGTCAAGCCCGAGGACCTCGCCAAGAGGCTAGAGCACTGGATCCCGGACACCACCAGCGAAATGCTCCCCGATGCCCAACCCGAAGAGATCGAAGCACCAAACGAAGGCACTCCCCCGGAAGAGGAACCGCCGCTGGACGGGAACGCGGTGGCCGGACTGCGGGACCTCGGTGGCGGACCGGAGCTCTTGATGGAACTTGTGGGTATCTTTCTTGGCGACGTTCCGCCACGTCTCGCCGAGCTTCGAGAAGCGGCGAAGGCTAGCGATGCAAGCACCGTGGAGCGCGTCGCTCACACCCTCAAAGGCAGCGCCAGCAGCATGGGCGCAATACCCCTGGGCAACGTTGCCTCCGACCTTCAGGAAGTGGGTAGCTCCGGGGATCTCTCGGGCATCGAGAGCCTGCTCGACCGGCTCGAATCCGAGTGGGAACGTACGTTGCTCGCCCTCGAAGAGCTCAAGGCATCCGAGAGAGGAAACGAGGCTTGAGGGTACTAGTCGCCGAAGACGACGCCGTGTCGCGCACGATCCTGCGCCGCGCCGTAGAGAGCCTGGGCCACGAGGTGCTCGCCGCCGAAGACGGTCAGTCGGCCTGGGACATGTTCCAGGCCGAGAACGGCGTGGACGTGGTTATCAGCGACTGGATGATGCCCGGCCTGAACGGCCTCGAACTGTGCACCAGGGTCCGCAGCACCGATGAAGAAGGGTACACATTCTTCATCTTCCTTACGGCGCTCGCGGATAAGAATCACCTCCTGGAAGGCATGGACGCCGGAGCGGACGACTACCTGTCCAAACCCCTGAACCGCGACGAACTTCGGGCGCGCCTCGTGGCCGCAAGGAGGGTCACGTCGCTGCACCGTCAGCTCGAAGCTCAGAGAAAAGCGATGAAGGATCTCAATCAAGAGCTGCACGATCAAGCCCGGCAAGACGCCCTCACGGGCCTCGGCAACCGCCTGCGACTGCACGAGGACCTGGAGGCTCTGGAAGCCCGCGTCCGGCGTTACGGTCACACCTATTGCGCCATCCTGTGCGACTTGGACAAATTCAAGCTCTACAACGACCACTACGGTCATCTGGGGGGGGACGAAGTGCTCAGGAGAACTGGCGCCGTTATCTCCGACATCTTCAGGACCGGCGACTCTGTCTACCGCTACGGCGGCGAGGAGTTCCTCGTGATACTCCCCGAGCAGAACCTGGAAGACGCGGCCATAGTCGCCGAACGCCTGCGGCGGGGCATCGAAGACCTCGCCATCTCTCACGAGCCCCGAGGACCCAACGCCGTGGTCACCGTGAGCGCCGGCCTCGCCCAACTCACCACCCCGGATACAAAAGGCGGGATCACCCTGCTAAACCAGGCCGACTCCGCGCTCTACAAGGCCAAGAAACAGGGCAAGAACCGCGTTGCGGTCTACACCCCGGACGACTATTAGGTCGAGGTCGCCGGGAGGCTACCGATGTTCGATACGCCACATGACGGTGCGGACGCGGGCGACGAGCTCATCGGGGGAGAACGGTTTAGTCACGTAGTCGTCGAGCCCGCTTTCGAGACCCTCGATAATATCCTGCTCGCTCCCCTTGGAGGTAAGCATGATGACCGGTAGCTTCGAGACAGCTAAGTTCTTGCTCTTACGGATCGCCCGCACGAGCTGCAAGCCGTTCATCCGGGGCATAAGCTGGTCGGTAATGAGGACGCTCGGGATCACGCCGTCTTCGAGTCTCTCCAGGGCTTCCTGGCCGTCGTAGGCTTCGATGATCTCGTATCCCAACCCTGAGAGCTTGGCGGCTATTATCCGCCGCACGACGCGGTCGTCGTCCGCCACCAGTATTTTCAACCCTCCAGAACCCACGGAGCTACCCCCTCACCCGGTACTTACGATCACTACACATACTAAACGGATCGATTAAACATTATAGAGGTTGTGGACGATACTATAAGGTATGCAGAGCTTGGGCTTCATAATTTGGGCTGTCGTAATCATGGTGGTCTTGAACATCCTGGTCGTAGGACTCACGCTCGGGACCAAGGCCCTGCGGGTAATCTCAAAACATCACGTGAAGCGGCGAACCGAGAGGCTCGAAGAAGCCCTCGACTCCTCACTCGAAACGGAAGAGATACATCCGGATCTAAAAAACCTCGGTAGCCGCGACCTCGACATACTCTCCGCCCTGCTGATCCAATATCTCTCCGTACTACGCGGCTCCGAGCGCGAACGGCTCGTCAGACTAGCGACCGAGGCGGGCCTTCGAGAGGTTTACTCTCAGAGGATCTCGGCTCGGGGACGCTGGCGAAAGGCACGAGCCGCGGAGAACCTGGGATATTTTGGCGGTCCTCCCGCCGTGGCCTTACTCACCCGGCTGCTCTCTAACCCGGACGAGACCTTGCGGGCGGTCGCGGCCCGCGCTCTAGCCCGGATCGGAAACCTTGAAGCGGTAGAGGCCCTGGCGCGGACCCTCAACGACCCCTCCGAGCTTACGCGCCTTAGGATCGCCGAGAACCTGGAGAGGATCGGCGCACCGGCGATCCCACATCTGGTAGAGGTACTCGAAGGTGCTCGCGAGGAGGCTTCGACGGACGGGCCGGTGCAAGCCGCACGGGTCCTGGGAGGGCTACGGGCGCTGGAGGCGCGTTCGGCGCTAATCCACGCGGCGCTTCACGGAGAGAGCGTGGACCTTCGAGCGAAATCCGCTCTCTCGCTCGGTAAGATCGGGGACCCCGAAGACATCTCGGTCCTCCTCAAAGCGGCCGAAGACGAAGCCTGGCCCGTGCGGACCCAGGTCGCCAGCTCTCTGGGGATGATCGGGGAGGTCTCGACCATCCCGGTTCTCCAGCGGCTGACCGTGGACCAGGAGTGGTGGGTACGCCTCAACGCGAGCCGGTCACTATCCAACATAGGACCCGCCGGAGAGCGGGCTTTAGCCGAGATCCTTCAGAGCGAGGATCGCTTCGCCCGCGACCGGGCCGCGGCAACGCTGGAAGAACGCGGCATCACCTTGCGGGCGGTCAAGGAGCTCACCTTGGATGGCGAGCGCGGCGCGAGTGCGCGGGCCATGATCCAGGGCATGGTCCGGGCCGGGGCCGTCAGGTACCTGACCCGTCTCACCCGCACCCTGCCGGACAAGGGCTTGCGCGATGTCCTGAGAAGAACGATGGCCGAGGCCCATGACGCTTAGCGACTTCATAGTCTGGGTCAACTACTTTGTCCTGATCTACTTTCTGGTCATCAACGGTGTCTACCTGGCTTTGTATCTGATCTCCTTTATCGAGATAGCGGATTACGTGCGGCGCGAGGTCTTCTCGGGTTTCTCGGAGCTTTTTACATCCAATTACGCGCCGCCGGTCTCGGTTGTCGTCCCCGCCTACAACGAAGAGGCGTCCATAGGCGATAGCGTTCGTTCGTTCCTCACCCTTACTTACCCGCTGCACGAGGTTGTCGTGGTGAACGACGGCTCCAGGGATGGAACCCTCGAAGTCCTGATGGAAGAGTTCGACCTCTACGAGACCGACCAGCCCGTTCGCCAGCAGTTGGACTTCGCCCCCCTGCGCGGGGTCTACGCCTCCACCTCCGAGCGCTTGATCGTCGTGGACAAGGAGAACGGCGGCAAGGCCGACGCCCTCAACGCCGGCGTCTGCACGGCTAATTACCCACTAGTCTGCTGCCTGGACGCGGACATCATACTCGAAGAAGACGCCCTTCTGCGGGTGGCGCGACCCATGATCGAGTCGAGCGAAGTCGCTGCCGTGGGGGGCATCGTCCGCGTAGCGAACGGTTGTGAGTTCGAGAAAGGGCGCATTATCAAGGTCAAGACGCCAAAGAAAGCACTTCCAAACTTCCAGATCGTCGAGTACCTTAGAGCCTTCATTGCGAGCCGGACCGCCTGGAGCAAGCTCAACTGCCTGCTCATCATCTCCGGGGCTTTTGGAATGTTCCGCCGCCGAGACCTCATAGCCGCCGGTGGCTACACCGAGGATACTGTGGGCGAGGACATGGAGCTCGTCACCCGGATGCACCGAGTCCTGCGAGAGAACGACCGCCAGTATAAGATCGCCTTCGTCCCCGACCCGATAGCCTGGACCGAGGTCCCCGACACCCTGCGCGTCCTCCGTCGCCAGCGCGACCGCTGGCACCGGGGCCTTATAGACACGCTCTTCCGGCACCGTCGAATGCTCTTCAACCCCCGATACGGCTCGGTTGGCCTTCTCGGCATGCCGTACTTCTTCCTTTTCGAGTTTCTGGGTCCCGTGGTGGAGACTCTTGGCTATGCGGCCTTTATCTTCGGGCTCTCGCTCGGCGTCTTGAACCTGGAGTTCGCCATAGCTTTCTTCCTCGTGGCCGTGGGTCTCGGGGTGCTTCTCTCAACGGCGGCGGTCTTTCTAGAAGAGCTGCGCCTGGAACGGTACCCGCGCTGGTGGGACATAGCCAAGCTAACCCTCTACGGTATACTCGAAAACTTCGGCTACCGGCAAATCAACGCCTTGTGGCGAGTGATCGCCATCGTCTCCTTCTTACGTAGAAGCACC
>JBGTDE010000050.1:0-2968 GCA_041748475.1 Rubrobacteraceae bacterium
CCCGAGAGAGCCCGTTCCAGAGACTTCCATTCCGCTCGGACGGCAGGTATAACCGGGTTCTCTCGGATATCCCGGAAGAACTCCGTTGCCGTGAACTCCGCTACTTTACTCACGAGTGCATGTTAGCAGTCCATACGTTCACGGGAAAGAGTTTGTAGGTATCCGCTGTCTCCGAATACCTACAAAGGGATGGGATCCAATATTTTAAACGCCGCCACCGATTATCTGGATTATCACGACTATCGTCGCCATCGTGAAGATAGCGAAGGCTGGCGGATCAATGTGGGTATCACCGTGGATCAGGAACAACCTCGAATACAGCTCTCCGAACAGCGCACCAAGAATACCGCCCGCGACTCCGGCCAGGACCGCAACCACGCCCGTTGCGCCCAACGATATGGCCCCGCCCGTAGCGACAGCCGCTGGAAGGAACATGTGGTGGGTGACAGCACCTGGCATCCCGATCTGCAACAGGATCAAAGACACCGCCGCCACGCCAAACATTAGAACGGTCGCGGGTCCGAGGAACTGATCTCCCGCTTCGGTGAACGTCGTCACCACGTACCCAGACAATAGACCGGCGCCCAGACCCAAGAGGATCGACTGTGGCATGGTCTGCTGATGCTCAACCCACGCATGACCGTCGCCGGGCGTGAGCCTGCCGCGAGTCCGGTCTTCGTCCCGGAGGGTTCCCAGGAGTCCTGTGCTACCGAACGCGACGCGGGCCACCAGAGAGGAAAGCACCACCGTAAGGGCCACGGTATCCGTTAGAGGTATCGGCCCGGCGGCTCCAGCGAAGCTCAAGAAGTAACCCAGTAAAGCATTCACCAGATATCCACCCATGCCGAATAGACCACCCACTACTAGCACCATGGGATCTCGCGTTCCGATCAATGGGGTGGCGATATCTTTTCCGTCCTCCAAAACACCTCGCTTGGCCGCGAAAGCCGCTGCCGCAGCACCACCAGCGAACGATATGTGTGGTCCAAATACTGGGCCGAAGGCAATGTTCCCCGTAAAGTCGAACTCGCCGCCAGCCATCGCGTTCGCTACACCTACCATCACCATGAAACCCGTGAAGATAAACGCTGGCAAGCCACCTATCGCTGCACCAAAAAGCCCGCCACCGAACGCAGCCAGCAGAAACACCAAACTAATGTCCACTACCCATCCCCTTTCGCAAATTTTGTTTACTTTCCCCTGTCGAGCCACAGTAACGTGTCCCGCAACCCCTGTCAAATGCGCCATCACCGCGCCACCAAAAGTACTTCCGTCCATATGTATTGACCCAAACCAGAGAGCGAATCACCCCGCCGTCGGAAAATATCCGACAACCTCACTTTCTTGCACTGATCCGTGATTTAACCGCTGATGCCGCTAGAATAGTCGGTAGTCGAAGATAGAGAGGAATATGACCACATAGTTCGCATAGCTCACATTTCGGATACGCATCTTGGGTACTCCCGGTACGCGAAGCTGCACCCGGAGTCCAGCCGCAATCAGCGGGAAGTGGACGTGCAGGAAGCTTACGCTCGGGCGGTGGATGGTATTTTGGAGCGGGACGTGGACCTCGTGATCCACTCGGGCGATGTCTTCGACTCCGTCCGCCCAGCGACGCACGTTATCATCGGCTTCCTAAAGCAAACCGCCAAGATAACGGCGCGTGCCGGAATCCCCTACTTGGTCGCCGCAGGTAACCACGAAACCCCCCGACTCCGAACGACAACCGCAGCCCTCGAATACGCGAACCTAGTCAACGTCGACTCGGCCCACGGCTTCGAGGTCGTCTACCAGCCGGTCGAAGTCGATAGCGCGACCGTGGGTGTTACGCTGGTGCCACATGGAGCGGTTTTTGGGACGGGAGCGGTAGTTCCGGATAGGGGCGCGGACATCAATATCCTTGTTACGCACGGAATGGTTCCAGGGCTTGAGACGAAGCAGCACGAGATGGGAGAGGCGGATCTACAGCCCAATATGATCTCCGCTCCCTTCAACTACATCGCTCTCGGTCACTACCACGCTTTCCACAAGCATAAGGAGAACGCTTTCTACGCCGGTGCCACCGAGCGTTTCGGCTTTGGGGAAGTCGACTCCACGCCAGGCTTCGCAATCGTCGATTTCGAGGACGGAGAGCTATCCAATGTGGAACACGTACCGGTGCAAACACGCCCGATGCTGGATCTGCCAAAGATCAAAGCCCGCGAAATGGACGCCGTAGCACTAACGGAAGCTGTCCACGAAAGCACCTCGAAAGTAGACCTCGACGGCGCGATGGTACGTCTGCGGGCCTACGACGTGCGGCGCGGAGTGGCGAGCGGCCTAGATCGCGAACTACTGCGAGACCTGCAACGCCGATGCCTGAATTTCTCCCTGGAAGTCCACGCGGAAGAACGCCCCGAAGATATCGAGAAGGACGGCTCGGTCTCAGCCGTCTTCGGACCTTTGGGCGAAGAGTTCGCATCTTTCGTGGCCGAAAGAAAAGAAAAGGGCGAGTTGGAGGCAAAGTTCGCCGACGAGTTTCTGGAGAAGGGCCGAGGGTATCTGGCGCAAGCGGCGAGCGAGGAGCCGGAGGCTGACCTGTGATCCTGGAGCGACTGTTCATAGAGAACTACAAGCAGCTGCGCGACCCGGTCGAACTCCATCCACCGGAAGGAGCTATAGGTGTCGTAGGTTCCAACGGCACGGGCAAATCCACGCTCTTCGAAAGCGTGCTGTGGGCATTCTTTGGATCTAAGGGCGGCGGTCCCCGGTTCGCCAACGAGTCGATCCCCTGGTCCGGTGGCTCCACGAAAGACCCGACGACCGTCGAGGTAACACTCTCCACTGAAGGTGGCTCGTACACCGTGCGCCGACGTTTAAAGAGCGGGTCCACGAGCGCTGAAGCACTAGACGCTACGGGTAAAACAATAGCCACCGGCACCGCCGACGTTTCGCGCTGGATCGAGTCTAACCTGCTCCGCATGGACCG
>JBGTDE010000051.1:0-3591 GCA_041748475.1 Rubrobacteraceae bacterium
GTCGGATTTTTGGGCCTACGTTATGTATGCGCAAAGATTTTTGGCCCTGGATCCCTTGAACGGCTTTTTCCCGGAGAAGTTCATCCGCAGCTCCGTGATGGGCTGGGTTCTGGAGCAGGCGGCGTTCTCTTGGGTCTCCGGTATCAACCTGGTAACGCTTCTAACAACGTATCTGGCTCCGGTGATGATCCTGGCGAGCATATCAGCCCTTTACGGGTTGGCCCTGGCTGTCTTTCAAAATAAGACCGTTGCTCTTATCTCGGGATGCCTTGCGGCACTGTTCTTCCTCTACCATCTGGACTCCTCGATTTATAGTCTCGGCAACGAGTTCGTAAGTCGGACGACAGAAGATAAGTTCGTCGTCAGGTTCATATTTCTGCCGGTCGCACTGACTCTGGCGACTCTTTTTCTAAGAGAGCGAAAACTAAGCTATCTCTTTCTCTTTACTTTCATCTGCTGGTCGGTGGTTTCGATACATCCCATAGGACTTGTACTGATCGGGATATCAGTAACCGGCTTCGGGTTGATCTACGCAATAGTCAATTGGCGCGACTCAGAGGCTCGTAAATCCCTGTTGGCCCTGGGCGCGGGGATGTCTAGTACGCTTCTGCCACCACTGGCATATCTCCTGGCAACGGGTTCGGTCACGCGCTCCGTAACGGATAGATCTTCGGCTCCGCCGGATGAGCTGATGTTGATCTGGCAGGAGAACGAACGTCTCCTGTTGCTCGACAATGGTTCGTACATAATGCACCCTGCGCTCGTGCTCGACCCACCCATATTGGCGGCCTACCTGCTGGGAGTACCATTCCTGGTCTGGAAGGTGAGACGGAGCCTCGCGGCGCAGTTGCTACTCGGGACACTGCTTCTCACGACAGCGTTAGTGTACGTTCCTCCGCTGGCGGTTCTCGCCGGTGGGATAGTGGGTCCCTGGACGATCTGGCGCCTGGCTTGGCCCATACCCCTCGCGGCGACATTGACTTTAGGTTGGATGCTCTGGGAATTGCTGAATCTTTTGAAGTCTCGGCTGATCGAGCAAAGATCGTTCAATCGTATAGCTCGCATTCTCCCGCTACTGTTCGTCTGCGCTTTGGTAGCCGTCCTTACGCCTGCGGTGGCGGCGAATGTCAGATCAGCCGCCGAGCAAGGTGAGATAGCCCAGGATGAAAGCTACTGTCTGGATCCCATGTTCCCCTGGATGAGCGAGATTGTTACGACTCCAAGCGTAATACTCGCTTCGAACGATGAGGCCAGTTGCTTTGCGGGGCACATACCGGAAGCCGTCTACATAAGCTACCGAGGCGGGCAGTTGACAGGCGAAGCGGCTTTGGAAGCCGATCAACCAACCAGAGACGTACTGTATTTCTTAGGTGCTGAGACGTTTGACGACGAAATGCTCACAATACTGCAACGTTACGCGGTGGATTACGTGCTACTGCCAACTAGTTCGCCGATAAACCAACAGCTAGAACGTATCCTGGCTTTTGAGACGCTGAATTCTCCCGGCCATAGGTACAAACTATACGAAGTCGACCGAGAGAAGCTGCAAAGCACTCAGATCACCGTAGCCAACGGATACCTCAACGACGGCGAGGAAGACAAGGCCGTCAAAGCATACGCATCTGCGTCAGCGGCCACCAAGAATGAAGAGTATCTGGTGCACGCGGGTCTTGGACGGGCGCACTTGGAAGCGGAACGTCCCGAGGAGGCCGTGACGAACCTGGAGAAAGCCGTCGGCCTGAGTCCGAAAGATCCCGCGTCGCTTGCGCTGCTCGCCAAAGCGTATGCCGAAGCAGGCGACATCTCCAAAGCTCGCGATGCTTTGGAGAAAGCGGTGTCTCTGGCTCCGTGGGACGTGAACCTGCGCTTCGAGCTTGCCAAATTGCTCCAGAAGACTCAGACAGAAAAAGCGTTGAAGCAATACGAGATGGTGGTAGGTAGATATCCCAACGTTCCTGAGTATCGCGTGCGGTATGGCGAATCCCTCAACTCGGCTCGAAAATCCGCAGCCGCCGACGAGCAGTTCGAGCGGGCGATCCAGCTGAACCCACGGTCTTCCAATATCTATGGCGATATCGCCATATCCAATACGGTCGCGAATCGCCCGAGACAGGCTGTGCTGAATTTCGAGAGGGCTCTGGATCTCGAACCCGACAACCCTGAGTACTCGCTTCGTTTGGGGCAGATATACCTGAAGCTATGGAAATCTGAAGAAGACGAAGATTACTTGGAGTCCGCTGAAGAAACATTGCTGGAAGTATCGGATTCTCAGACTTCTGAAGAGGACCAGCGAGCAAAATCCAAGCTGGCGCTTGGCAAAGTCTACGAGCAGTGGAAGAAGCCGGAAGAAGCCACAGAAGCGTACAAACAAGCTTTGGAGCTAACCCCGGACTCGAAACCCGCGCGCCGGAATCTCAAGAAACTACAAGGACGAGGTTCGTAGATTCCACTTGACTGACACGAGTACCCAGACTTGTTGATCACGCATTATGAAGGTGTCTCCATGCTAAGGTAATCCGCCAGGGCTTCGGGCCAGGGACGCAACTTCGGACTTCCAATGGAGGATAGTAGACCGTTTGCTGGGCGTGCGGCGGGCAGAGGATACTCGGTGCTCGGCACTGGAAGCACCTCCACTTCGATGGCTGCGAGGCGGAAGATCTCGGTCGCGAACTCGTGCCACGAACACGCCCCGGAGTTCGTGAGGTGATAGAGGCCATAACGTCCGTCTTCGACGACGCGAACGATACCCGCGGCGAGATCCCGGGCGTGTGTTGGAGAACCATATTCGTCGCTCTTTACTTTCAGGGTGTCGCGTTCGGCGGAGACGCGCAGCATTGTGCGGACGAAGTTGTGGCCCCGACCGTAGACACCGGCGGTTCGGGCGATGTACCAGCGCGACGATAGGTGCTTGACGTACTCTTCTCCGGCGAGCTTGGAACGCCCGTAAGCGTTAATGGGGTTCGGGGGATCGAAAGGCTCGTAGGGACGTTCGGCGCGGCCATCGAAGACGTAGTTGGTGCTAACGTGCAAGACTGGTACTCTCCGCTCCTCGCAGGATTGAGCGAGGTTTCGGGGTCCGAGAGCGTTTATCGCATAAGCAAGTTCGGGCTCGGTCTCGCAAGCATCGACATTTGTGTAGGCTGCGGCGTTTACGAGGAGGTTTGGATCGTACTTTTCGACCGCGCTTTCGACGGCGGCGGCATCCGCCACGTCGAGGTCTTCGCGGGCCAGGGGGACCAGCTCGTGCCCGCTTTCGGGTAGGAGGTCCGATAGTTCACGACCGAGTTGTCCGTTGGCGCCGGTCAGCAGGATCTTCATTCCCGCGGCTCGTTTAGGCTTTCGAGTTTTTTTAGCCAGTCCCACGTTCGCTCGATACCCGTCACGATATCGATGCCCGGATTCCATCCCAGCTCTTCTTTTGCTAGATCCGGATCCAGGACGTTAGCCGGTACATCGAGCGATCTTCCCGTCTGATACCGTACCTCTGGTCGCTCTCCTACTACGGTCGCGATGTATTCCAGAAGCTGGTTTAGAGACGCTCCCTGACCGCTGCCGATGTTGAACACGCCGCGACCACGCTCCGAAGCCAGC
>JBGTDE010000052.1:0-4159 GCA_041748475.1 Rubrobacteraceae bacterium
GGTGCATGAGGGTGCGGTCAACTCCAAGAGCCGCGTCGAGTGTGACGCGCTGTTGCTGGACGAACAGGCCCGGACGGACACATATCCGTACATCGAGATCGAGGAGAAGAAGGTCAACACCGAGCACGAGGCCACGGTCTCGAAGGTTGGTGAGGATCAGCTCTTCTACCTCATGAGCCGTGGGCTTTCAGAAGAAGAGGCCATAGCCATGGTCGTCAACGGCTTTATCGAGCCGATAGCCAAGGAGCTTCCGCTGGAGTACGCTATCGAGCTGAACCGCCTGATCCAACTGGAGATGGAAGGCTCGGTCGGTTAAGTAACACAGGTCTGCAGCATTGCGGCAATTTTCACGGGGCGGGCTCTCCCGAGAGTCCGCCCCGCTTGTACGGAGGAGTAAGAGATGAGCGTTTTTCCAACCAAGATCCTGCTGGCTATAGATGGCTCCGAAAGCGCCAAGACCGCAGCTAAAACGGCATCTGAGCTGGCGCAGAAGACGGACTCGGAGCTGCACGTGATGCACGTGGACACTGACATACCCAACTTCATGGCCGAGGTAGAGATAGACCCCGACCGCATAAGCCAGACGGCGCGGGACTTGGTCCAGGAGCAAGTAAAGAAGATAGAGGACACCGGTGGCACCGTCACCGAGACGCACCTTCGAGTGGGCAACGAGGCCGAGGAGATCGTCATCCTCAGCGAGAGCCGGAACGTGGGACTCGTCGTCATCGGCAGCCGCGGACAGAGCAATTGGAAGCGTGCCGTAATGGGCAACGTCGCCGAGGATGTAGTTCGCCACGCTCACTGTCCCGTGATGGTCGTGCGCGAGGAAGAGCCCCGCGTCTAGCAGCAGCCCGCATCAAACCAGATCAGTAGCAACACGTAGAAAGGTTTTATATGAGCGCGAACGGCGTGCCGGAGATTCTAAAGAGTAAGGGAATTAGCCCGGAGACGGTGAAAGCGCTGTCTTCGCTAAAGAACGAGCCGGGATGGCTCACCGAGAAACGGCTCCACGCTTGGGAAGCCTTCGAGGAATTACCGATGCCAAGCCTGCGCGACGAAGCGTGGCGTTACACGGACATCTCCGACGTGCGGATCGAGAACTTTCTCCCCTACTCCGCAAGCCCGAACGCCGAGAGCGAGAGTGATCTCCCCGAGCCGGTCAAGAAGCTGATCGACGAGGGCGAAGAGAACTCCGCGCTGCTCGTTCAGCACAACTCCGAGACGACCTTTAGCCGCGTGGACGAGGAACTTTCGAGCAAGGGTGTAGTCTTCACGGACCTACACACCGCACTCATCGAGCATGAGGATCTCGTACGGGAAAAGCTCTTCGGGTTGGTGCCGGAGGATTACGATAAGTTCGCGGCTTTGTCGGCGGCGGCCTTCGCGGGTGGTTCATTCTTGTACGTTCCTCGTGGGGTCGATGTGGAAGTGCCGATTCAGAGTTACCGCTGGCTGGATGTCGTTGGCTCCATAATGCCTCGCACGCTCGTGATCGTGGAGGAAGGTTCGTCCGTTACATACATCGACGAGTACGCCTCAGCCGATGCCGAAGACCCGGCGTTCTCCAACGGTGCGGTCGAGTTGTACGTCGGTGAGGGTTCCAACCTACGCTACGTCTCGCTTCAGAACTGGGAGCGCAACGTACTGCACTTCAACACCATCCGCAGTGCGACGGAGAAGGACGCTACCATAAGAAGTCTCGTGGTCTCGTTCGGGTCGCAGCTCTCGCGCACTAACGTGGAGGCCGGTTTGACAGCTACCGGCAGCGACTCCGAGATGCTAGGTATCTACTTCGCGGATCAGAATCAGGTGCTAGACCATCATACCTTGCAGGATCACATCTCGGCCAATGCTCACTCGGACCTTCTGTACAAGGGCGCATTGCGCGACGAGTCGCTGGCGGTGTTTTCCGGGTTGATCCGGGTGAAGCCGGGGGCGCAGAAGACGGACGCTTACCAGACGAACCGGAACTTAATTCTCGGTACGGACGATGCGTTCGCGGTGAGTCTGCCACGCCTGGAGATACTGGCCGACGACGTGAAGTGCTCCCACGGGTCGACGACGGGTCAGGTGGACGAGACGGAGTTGTTTTATTTGATGAGTCGCGGTATTCCGCGCCGCGAGGCCGAGAAGCTCGTTGTTTTCGGGTTCTTTGGGGAGATCACGAGTAGGGTTCCGCTCAAGGGCCTCAAGGAGAAGCTCGACCGGGCTATAGAGGAGAAGATCGGTCTGGGCTTCGAGAGCCGAGTCTCCTAAAACATGCCCGAGTTCCACAAACTTGGTCCAACAAGCGAGTTGAGCCCCGGCGAGACGAAACAGTACGAAGTGGAGGGCCGGTACGTGGCTCTATGCAACGTGGGTGGGGAATTTCTCGCACTCGAAGATGTTTGCACCCACGCCTTTGCCCACCTCACGGAGGGCGGCTTGGAGGGCGACCTTATAAGATGTCCCCTGCACGGCGCGACCTTCGATACAAAGACCGGTGAACCGAAGAGCCTCCCAGCCGTCAAGCCCGTACCGACGCACGAGGTTAAGATCGAAGATGGACAGGTTTACGTATCCTTGAACGAGAAGAAGGTAAAAGTCCGAGGGTATCGGCGGTAGCGTCCTCTAGTCGAATGGAGGAATTTTGAGTAACAGGCTAATTCAACGGGTGGCTATTCTGGCTTTCGTCCTGATCGTAGCCGCCGTAGCGGGCTACTTCAACATTGGTCTGGATGAAGAGGGCGTTCAGCAATCCGGTTCCGGTGGTGGGCAGAGCCCGAACGCGAAATCCGCTCGTGCGGCGTTAGAAGAGTTGGAGGTCGCGCCAGTTGGTTCGATGGCCGGGTACTCGCGGGAGGAGTTCGATCACTGGAGTAGCGCGAACGAGTTTGGGTGGGATGTTTCGCAGGAGTCGTGCGATGCGCGGGACGCCGCCCTGATCCGGGACGGCAAAGACGTTCAAGTCGGTGAAAGCTGCTCCGTAGAGAGTGGCAAATGGTTGGATCCCTTCACCGGAGCAACCTTTACCGACCCCTCGGACATCGACATCGATCACATGGTCCCGCTAGCCAACGCCTGGCGCAGCGGAGCCTCGGAATGGGATGCCGCCGAACGCGAAAACTTCGCCAACGCCCCAGATGTCCTGCTCTCCGTCGAAGACAACGCCAACCAGTCAAAGGGCGACAAAGGCCCGGAAGCGTGGAAACCACCGAACCAATCCGAGTGGTGCGACTACGCAGCCCGCTGGACCCTAATAAAATCCGACTACGCCCTCACCATCAACCCCCAGGAAAAAGAAACCCTGACCCAAATGCTCGAAAACTGCGACGCAAAATGACCCCGAACGACGAACAACGCAGTACCTTCACCTCGACCGTGGGCGGCGTAATGACTGATGAAGCCGGAGCCATCACCGGGGACCTGGAACTCGCAACCCATCACGAAGACGGCTGCCTCCACGCCCGAGTACGCTACGCCGAAGCCACAGAATGGTACACCGTCTCCGACAGTCCCATCTCCGAAGAATCAGAAACATCCCACGAGAAAATCGCCGAGCATCTAAAAACACCCGGCCCGGTCGTAAGCGGCAACGAGGAAGCCGTCTCGCTGAGGGATTTCTCCGCTTCCTGAAACTTTGCGGAACTCTTTCGGTTGAGCGTCGTATAGAGTTGCAATGGCTAAGCTTATGGATAATTCAAAGTACAGCGGTAGCAGCTTGAAGACCGGTGTCGTGGTTATAGGCGGCGCCTTGTTGCTGATGTGGGCGCTGGAGATTCTGGACCTGCTGCTCTTTGGTGGTGCGCTGGACTCGTTCGGGATAAGGCCTAGATCAGCCGACGGGTTGGATGGCATCTTGCTCTCCCCGCTTCTGCACGGCGGGTTGGGCCATCTAGCCAACAACTCGATCCCGTTCGTCGTATTCGGCTTGTTGGTCTTTTTGAGCGGGCTACAAAATTTCGTAGTCACTACGACGCTCTCGCTGCTCGTCGGGGGGATGGGCGTCTGGCTTTTTGGCGCACCGAACAGCTTGACTATTGGGGCAAGCGGATTGGTTTTTGGATACCTCGGATATTTGCTCCTGCGCGGCTACTTCAGCCGGAGTGTTGGGGCGATGCTGATCTCCATATTGCTCGTCCTCATGTATGGAGGTCTTCTTTGGGGATTGCTTCCGTTC
>JBGTDE010000053.1:0-3152 GCA_041748475.1 Rubrobacteraceae bacterium
GACGCAATGACCGCCGACTGGGCACGCCTCCCGTACGACCTTCTGGAACGCATCAGCAACCGCATCATCAATGAAGTACCCGGTGTCAACCGCGTGGCCCTCGATATCACCAGCAAACCTCCCGGCACGATAGAGTGGGAATGAGGTTAGGAGTTGTTTCGGCTCGTGCGTTCGGCGCGGTTCATAATGCCGCCGGAGAATCTTGTCTGATGCATCCAATTCTTTCGGAGGTTTGAGAGCCGGTGTCTGAATTTATAAAAGCCATGACCTTCAATATTCGAGGGGCTCGAAAGAGCGATGGGGTGAATGCTTGGGAACGGCGGGCGGACTTGAATCGGCGCGTGATCGAGCACTACGCGCCGGACTTTATCGGGTTTCAAGAGTTCCAACGCGAGAACCTGCGCTACTACCGATCCAACCTTTCCGGTTACGAGTGGGTGCTAGGGCCGATCTACGAGAATCGAAAGCCTCACGCCTTCAATGCCATCTTTTACCGTCCGCAGAGTCTGGAACTCTTGGATCACGGCGGTTTCTGGCTGAGCGAGACCCCGGAGGAATTTTCCGGCTCCTGGAATACCGCTCAGATCCGCTCCGCCAACTGGGCAAGGTTCCGAACGGCAAACGGCGCCGAGTTCATTCACCTGAACACGCATCTCGACCATAAAAGCGTGTCAGCGCGACGAAAGGGAACGCAACTCATCATCCGCGAGTTGGACGCGATGGTGGAGATACCGCTCGTCGTCACGGGAGACTTCAACGCCGAGCCGGGTGCGCCAGTCCACAACGCCTTCGCAAAGGCTGGTTTCTCGGACGCGCACAAGTTAATGGGCAATCCTCGCACCCGGACCTTCCATCGTTTCCGGGGGCCGGAGTTCTCGCCGAAAAGAAAAGACCGCGAGTGGCGCATAGATTGGGTGCTCCTTCGTGGCGGCTGGGAAGCTCACTCGTGTGACGTTTGCCACGACTGCGAACCGCCCATCTTCCCGAGCGACCACTACCCGATTATGGCGGAATTGGTCCTACCGGCGCAGTGAACGACGAGCCCGTCGACTACGATTCCCGCTGGTCCGAGCGTTGGAGCAGGATCTCGCGGAACGTTTCCGGGACGACCGCGAAGCTTACACCGACGCTAAAACAGACTTTATAACCGAAGTGGAACGACGGGCGACGCACAGTGCTTGATCGTACTCGTCGGGTTTAGCTGGAGTTTCTCATTAAAGGATTCGCCGCGAAGCCAGTGCGTACGAGTCGTTTAACTTAGATTTAGCGTGGAGTTTACACAAGTGCAACTAAATCCTTCATACCATGCCCTATGATGCTGCCTTGAAGTCTGGTTCGGGCTTTGGTTCGGGCTTTATATGAGCAAGATGACCTAGAAGGAGCGTGTGGTTTGAAGCGTGCGGAACGATTGAGGCTGTTGGCGGCAGGAGGACTTGTAACTTTGATGACCGCTTCGCTGGCCGCTTGCGGCGGCAGCGATAGTGGAGGTGGAAACGGAGGTGGTGGCACCAGTGGCGGCGGTGGCGGTGTTGAAGCTGCTACGGAACTGATGGGAGCAGGCGCGTCGTTCCCGGACCCGGTCTATCAGCAGATGTTCCAGGCCTACAACGAAGAGACCGATGTGCAGGTGAACTACGATCCTGTCGGTTCCGGTGGTGGTCGTGAGGAGTTCATCAACAAGACGGTCGACTTCGCTGGCACCGACGCTCCGATGGACGAGGAAGAGCAAGAGTCCGCCGGTGGCAAGCCGCTTCACATTCCTACGGTCGGTGGCGCGGTTGTCCTAGCCTACAACCTGCCGGACCTCGGAGATACGCCGCTCAACATTAGCGGCGAAGTCGCTGCTGACATGTTCCTTGGTGAAATTACTAGCTGGGATGATCCGGCTATCGCTGACCTCAACCCGGATGTACAGCTTCCTGCTGAGGATATCACCATCGTCCACCGTTCCGACGGTTCGGGTACTACGGAGATCTTCACCACGTATCTCACCGGCATAAGCCAGGCTTGGGCCGATGGACCCGGAGCTTCCGATGAGATCGACTGGCCGACTGGCGTTGGTGGCGAGGGCAACGACGGCGTTACCGCCCAGATCACCCAGACCGAGAACTCCATCGGCTATATCGGCCTCGAATACGCCGAGGGCAAAGAAGGTATCTCCTACGCCAGTGTCGCCAACACCGCCGATGGCCCATTCATCGAGCCCAGCACGGATACCGCCAGCAACGCCATTGACGCGGTAGTGGATCAGCTCCCCGACACGCTCGATGTAGTGCTCACCGAGTACACCCCGGACGCCGAAGGCGAAAATATATACCCGATCACCAGCATCACGTGGCTCCTGGTTCGGAGTGAGATGGAAGATCTCTCCAAGTGCAAGGGTGTCGCGCAGCTCGCCAACTACATGATCACCGACGGCCAAGAGTTCGCTCCGGAACAGAACTACGTACCGCTCCCCGACAGCCTTGCCGAGTCCAGCCAGGGCCAGATCGACAAGATGAAGGCCGAAGGCGAGAAGTGCTACTCAGAGTAACCAGTTCAAGGTTCATGGCGAAGGATCATCGTCGCTGAATGCGCGTGGAAAGGGGAGCCTCCGGGTTCCCTTTTCTTATTGAGGTGAGCCTGTTGAAAATGGCTTCGCTCACATCCTGTAGTATGTGCCGCGAAAAGGTCAGCATAGATTTGTTCAGTCCGCAGTCGGAAGAGGTTTTGAGTTGAACGGCGTCTCCGAATTTTTCAAGAAAATCCGCCAGGGCAACCGGGGAGATACGATCTTCCAGGCTCTCGCGTTGTTCGTATCACTCATTCTTCCGCTGACCATCGTAGCTATCTTCGTTGTACTGTGGCGGCAGAGCGAAATCTCACGGGAACAGTTCGGGATAGGTTTCATCTGGGATCCGACATGGAGTAACGGAGATCAAGTCTTCGGAGCTCTGTCGGTCATCTACGGAACCCTGGTGACATCGTTTATAGCGATCTTTCTAGCCGGAATCGTAGGGGTAGGTATCGCGGCGTTTCTGGCTGAGATAGCTCCGCCTCGCGTCAACGTGGTGGTCGGTTTCTTTGTCGAGATTCTTGCGGCCATTCCCTCTATCGTCTATGGGATTTGGGGGTTCTTCGTCTTCGCGTTGTTTCTGCGAGATTGGGTCTTA
>JBGTDE010000054.1:0-2817 GCA_041748475.1 Rubrobacteraceae bacterium
AAACCAACCAAGAACAGTGTAGATCAAGCCCTTCGCAAGACATCTCCAACGCGCAAAGTACCGGCTTCTTCGTGGATGAGGTTCTGGCCGAATAAGACTTCGCCGCCTCGCTTGCGGAACGTCGCCAGAGTGCGTAGAGGCTCTTTGCTGGTGATGGCGGTGTCCTGGTCGACGGTGGTGATCTTGCACCGCGCACAAGGCTTCACCACACGCATCCCAACTTCCCCAACAACCACATCCCCCCATTCATCCTCTGCGAAAGCCCCACACCCACCGACAACGATGTTGGGTCGGAAACGGTTCATCGGCAATGGTGCTTCGAGCCTTCCGTTTAGGTCTTCGAGCGAAGCTTCGGAGATAAGCAACAACGGAAATCCATCCGGCAGAGCGACTCTATCCTCTAAACGCCCAAAATCCGGGTCGACCACCCGAACAGAATCATCCGGCAGATACATCAATCGCCGGGGCTCGCCAAGAAATTGACTGAACCATCTGTCCACTTCTTCTCCTACAGGCGACACTTCCACAGTGTCGTCCCAGACAGTTGCGAGCATAGAAGAGTTTGGCGTGGGCTCGAACGGTATCTCCAATTCCGGCATCTCTGGAGCGTTCACGGTCAAGGAATCCGCACTGATACCGACCTTCACTAGAGATAGTTGCGGGTCGGTACGTTGGGAAACGAACTTGCCGGTCTCGTCGACTAGCATCCAACGCCGGTCGTGGCGAATTCCGCGTTCGTCAAGCTCGGCGGCATCGAGCGATATGCCACCGCAGGACTTTATTGGATAAACGTATAAACCGCTCACGAAAACGTCTGTACTGAGACTTGAAGGCATGGTTCTATTCAACCGGAAGTCTGTCCTCTCCGCAAGCTCCGACACTCATCACCCGAATCCCGCACCTTCGAGTGCCGGTAGCGCCGACCGTGCGTAACGCGCCTCATAGCCGTATCCAGTAATGTTTCGTCCCTCGAAGGGTGGTCGTTTCGCTAATTCTTTGGCTTCTATGGCGGTGCGGATGCGTGATTCAGCGAAGTCCAAACGCAAGGCGTCGCCATCCCGCAAGCGGCCAATGACTCCCCCTACAGCGGCCTCTGGAGCGAAGAGCGAGATCCAGGTTCCGGGCGCGTTCTCCTGCGGCACGCCATCTGTCAGAATGGGTAGGTCCAGACCAGACTCCCGCAACGCCCCGGCCAAGCCGTCGAGGCGCGAGAGTCCAGGACCACCCCTCGGCCCACAGCCACGCACCACTATCAGCGAACCTCCATCTACCTCTCCCGCCGCCACCGCTCGGACACCGGCATCTTCGGAATCGAAGACCCGACACTCGCCCGCGACCTCTTCCACGCCGGTCTCCACGCGGCAGATCGCCTCAGCGCCGGACGACCGGCCCCGCACGAACACGATCCTGGAATGCTCTTCGGGTTCTGGTGGTGATGCTGTTAGTCCTTGCTTCAGGTTTCCTTCCACCGTTATGACGTCGTGCAATTCGTCACCGAGATGTGCCAGTAGTCCGGCGAGTCCGTGTTTTTTGAGCCAAGTGGATGGGACTGTGGAAGTTTCGGGGGCTAGAACCCGGATCATACGCGAGAAACCAGCCACGCCAGCCTCGCGAGCTACCGCCGACAGATGCACCAACGTCTCTACTCCCCCACCCGCCGCAGCCGCTGCCCGGACAGCATTCGCCAGGGAGAAGTTCTCGACGAGATCCCGCACCATCGGACCTCCGTCACGGACAAGCCCACTAATAACATCGGACGGTTGTCCGTTTAGAGGCGCGAGTCCGAGTGATGAGAGAGAGGCTAACATCGGGACATTGGATGGTGGAGCGCACACTGTGGGCAGGTTCAGGCGGAGAGCGGCTATGAGGAATCCGAAGGTCTCTTCGGGGTTGCCAGGTGGGATGAGGATTGCGTCTAGTTGTTCGTTGGCGCACGAGATGATGGCAAGGTCCGAGATCCAGGATCGCGCCAACGCCACGCCGCCAGGAAGAGCAGCGGGCAGCCGAAGCGGTATGGGTTCCGAGCCAGCTTCGTAGACGGCATCCGGCAAGCCAGAGGGCTCGAAGAACGGTACGCCGATGCGCGGAGAGTTCAGAGCGGGCGTGTCTTTATGAGCCCAGCTTCTCCAGGAGAAGCTCGCGGACGCGGCCACCGTCGGCATTGCCGCGAGTGGCCTTCATCACCTGTCCAACTAGAAAGCCGATGACCTTCTTGTCTCCGCTACGTACGCGCTCAGCTTCGTCGGGGTTGTCGGCTATGACCCCGTCTACTATGCCTGAGAGTTCGTCGCCACCCGTCGCGGCGAGGTTGTCGCGCTCCACGATGGCCGAGGGCGCGTCGCCGGTTGTGAAGATGGTGGCTAGTACTTCGCGGGCTGTGGTGCGCGAGATCTTTGAGGTTTCGACCAGTGCGATCAGGTCGGTCATATGCTCCGGCTTCACCTTTGAACTTCCGATATCGTCGCCAGTCTCATTCAGCAAGGCTCGCAGATCGCCGGAGATCCAGTTGGCCGCCTGCTTCTCATCCACTTCGACAGCGACTTTCTCGTAGAACGCCGCCAAAGCACGATCAGCGGTCAATACGCCGGCATCGTAATCGGAGAGGCCGTACTGCTCGACGAATCGAGCTCGCATTTCATCTGGGAGCTCCGGTAGACGGCTTTTTATCTCACTTATCCAGGCATCCGATAGTTCCAACGGCAAGAGATCCGGCTCCGGGAAGTAGCGATAGTCGTGAGCGAATTCCTTGCTGCGAAGCTCGTGGACTTCGTCGGTCTCGGGGTCGTAGTGAAGCGTGGTCTGCTCCACCGTGCCGCC
>JBGTDE010000055.1:0-4635 GCA_041748475.1 Rubrobacteraceae bacterium
AACGTCCTCAGCGTCAACCTGACGCTAACCGGCATAAACCAGAGCGACCAGACAAAGAAAATCTCCGCCTGGGCCGCAATCCTCTTCGCGCCCACGCTCGTGGCGAGTATCTATGGTATGAACTTCGATCACATGCCCGAACTACACTGGCTACTCGGCTACCCGTTCGCGATTCTGCTGATGCTGATCGTATCCCTAACGCTGTACCGAGTCTTCGACAAACGCGACTGGCTCTGAAACCCATCCAAAGGAGACGACGAAACTTGCGAAACAGAAAAAGCTCAACACTTCTGCAGATAGCGTTGCTGACGCTCGTAGCCGCGCTCGTCCTCGCGGCCTGCGGTGGCGCTACCGGCAACGGCTCTGGAGGCGGCTCGGGCGATAGTGGCTCGGGCGGCGGAGACTCCGGCGGGGAAGGCACCGCATCCCCTGAAAAGCAGGAGAAATCCTCGGGGGCCACAAAGTCTTCCGGGGAGAAGAAAAAGCCAAAGGCTGCGTCCTCGGGGAGCGGCGAGCTTGGGAATCCGAGTCTCGGTGATGCGGATGCTCCGGTGGTGATGCTGGAATATTCGGACTTCCAATGACCGTTCTGCGGCAAATTCACCCGTGAGGTGAAACCGGAGTTGATGAAATACGTCGAGGATGGAACGCTACGCATCGAGTGGCACGATTTCCCGGCGCAGGGTCAGGAATCCGCGAACGCGGCCTTCGCGGCCCGTGCCGCCCAGGAGCAGGATAAGTTCTGGGAATACCACGAACTGCTGTTCGATAATCAGTCCTCGGGCAACAGCGGCGGCTACAGCGATGAAAACTTGGTCGCTTTCGCCGAAGAGCTTGGTCTGGACACGGAACAGTTCAAGAAGGATTACACGAGCGTTCGTGTCGAAAATGCCGTGAACAACGATTTCCAGAAGGCCCAGGAAAATGGCATTGTTGGTACGCCGACGGTCGTCATCAACGACCAGGCTCTCGTTGGATTTCAGACGGTGGATGTGTACGAGACGGCCATAGAGAACGCTAAGGCATCCGCTGGTGGTTGAGGTATCTTACCTCGCTGCTTTTCTGGGCGGGTTACTCTCGTTGCTGTCGCCTTGTAGCGCGTTGTTGCTACCGGCGTTCTTCGCTTATGCGTTCGGGTCGCGGAGAGAGTTGGTGCGGCGAACGCTTGTGTTCTACGTTGGGCTCGCCGTTACGCTCGTGCCGCTCGGAATGGGGATAGCGGCTGTCAGCCGGTTGTTCTACGGGTATCGGGGAACCCTGATCCTGGTCTCCGGTCTCCTCATTATCGCTTTCGGGGTGATCCAACTGTTGGGCCGGGGCTTCTCTATTGGCCCCCTCTCACGCCTCCAGGGCAAGATAAAGGGCGACTCTCTGGCTTCGACTTTTGCCCTTGGAGCTGTGTACGGCTTCGCAGGTTTCTGTTCTGGTCCGATCCTCGGTGCGGTTCTGACCGTCGCCGCCGCCTCTGGGACTGCGTGGACCGGAGCGGTTCTTTTGGCGATCTACGCTGCGGGGATGGCTGCGCCGCTCTTTGTGATGGCGCTGCTCTGGGATCGCTTCGACCTCGGACATCGTCGGTGGTTGCGGGGGCGCGAGATCTCTATCGGCAGTGTGCGGATGCACTCTACCAACCTGATCTCTGGGCTCCTCTTTATTACCATCGGCGTGCTGTTTATCGTCTATGAAGGCACTTCTGCCCTCGAAGGCGTATACGCGGCCAACGGAGCCACCGAACTAGCCTTCGCAACCCAGCAATGGGTCAGCGGTTTCGCCGGAAACCCGTTCGTCGCGGGAACTTTCGTGGCACTGGTACTGCTCGGTATCGCCTACGCCGTATTCCGCTGGCTACGGAACCGCAAGAGCCGTTCGTCGAAGAAGCCCGTGGAGCACCAGGGGTAGAGCGGTGCGGTTGTTTTTGCCGGGACGTTTCGAGGCTGCGGAGGACGCTTACGTGTATACACGGTCGCTCTTCGAGGGTGTTGCCTCTGGCGAGGTGGGGCCGGTCGTCTCGATCTCGCCATCCCTCCGGCACGTAGGCGTTACCCGCAAAGACACTTTCAGAACCGGTTTCGAGGTTGCCAGGGATGCCGCGACCGCTGACGGATACCCGGTCTTCGTTCGTTCCTCGGGCGGCGGTGCGACCGCTGCGGATGTCGGTACTTTCGGGTTCTCGATAGTGCGTCCGACCACCGGGCCTGGAGGCGACCGGGGCGGCATAAAAGAGCGTTACGACGAGTCGACCGGGCTGGTTCTAGCGGCCTTTGAGCGGCTGGGGATGCGGGCGGAAGTTGGAGAGGTGCGCGATGAGTTCTGTCCAGGGGATCAAAGCATCCGGTTCGGTGGGCCGGAGGGCGCGAAAGTCGTGGGGATCGCCCAGCGCATCACCCGCCGGGCTACGAGCGTCGGCGGCATAGTGCTGGTCTACGGAGAGGAAGACCTGGCCCGCGTGCTCGAAAAAGTCTATTCGGCCATGAACCTGCCGTTCCGCCCGGGGAGCGTGGGAAGCCTTCGACGCGCCGGGTATGATGGCGACGTAGGCAGAGTCATAGAAGCGTTCGCGCTAGAAGCCGAGCATCGCTATGGAGCCGAGCGTTCGCCGGTCGACTCCGGGTTGCTGGAGAGTGTGCGGGATGAAGTTCGTTAGAGAGGAGAAGTCTTGGACTTGATAGAGAGGCTTAGCACTGGCGGGACCGTCATTATGGACGGCGCGACAGGGACGGAACTAGAGAAGCGTGGGGTTCCGATGGACGGCGCGGCGTGGTGCGCGGCGGCACTCTCGACTCATCCGGAGGTCGTTCGAGAGATCCACGAAGACTACATTCGGGCGGGAGCGGAGATCGTCATAACGAACACCTTCCCGGCGGCGCGGCACGTCCTTGAACCAGCGGGTTTTGGAGATCGCTTTCGGGAGCTGAATGGTCTCGCGGCCCGGCTGGCGGTGGAGGCTCGGGAGAACGTCGCCGACAATGCGGTTTATGTCGCTGGATCTGTTTCGACGTTTCCACCGTTTCTCGACCACAGCCGCACGTTGTCGGGGAAGGAAGCTCGGGACAACTATCTTGAGCAGGCCGAAGTATTGGCGGAGTCGGGTGTGGATCTCATAGTACTCGAAATGATGCGCGACATCGAGCAAACCAGCTACGCCATCGAAGCGGCGGTTGCCACAGGCCTCCCGGTCTGGGTAGGATTTAGCTGCAAGATACGAGAGGATGGGACGGTAGTGCTATGGGACGGCGAGACTACTATCGCGGCGGCGTTTGATCATCTGTCGCTCGACGGAGTTTCCCTGGTCGCGGTGATGCATACGCTGGTAGAAGATACTGTGCCTGCGCTCCGCGAGGTCGTGGAGCGTTGGGATGGTCCGGTCGGAGCTTATCCGCACGCCGGGCGGTTCGTGATGCCGAATTGGCAATTTATAGATGAGATCACACCGGAAGACTTCGCCGAAGAAGCCGCCGAATGGCACGCGCTCGGTGCCCGAATGCTCGGCGGTTGTTGCGGCATCGGGCCGGAGCACGTTCGGGCGGTAGCGGAGCGTTTTCACACGACCAGCGATGCAATAGAATAGGCTTCCTGCTCTCGAAGGGATAGGCCGGGAAGATGAAGCCGGGCGACTGGAACATGAAGAAGTTGCGTGACGCGGCGGCTGAACACTGGGCCTTGCGGCGGAGCAAGAAGCGGGCACGCTCCGCGCCGTCCTCCGCGGCAACACCGGCGACGCCCATATTCGTCTCGCTCCGGGTTCTGGTGACTATTATCGTGGTCTCGGTCGTCGCGTTTGGACTGGTTCTCTACGCGGCTCCGACGGTTCCGCTGGTCGCGCTTGGGGGGATGGCGCTGGCTATCGTGCTGTCGTTTCCGGTGCGGGCTCTCACGCATATCATGCCGCGAGGGTTAGCTATCCTGGTCACGGTGCTTGTACTTGTCGGGGTGATCGTGCTTGCGTTTGTTGTGCTTGGGCCGTTGCTCATAAAGCAGTTGAGCAACCTGATCGTGCGCATACCGACCATCGCCAACAGTGCCAACCAGGCTTTTATCGACGTGATCGGGTTTCTAAACGACCGCAAGCTCCTGCCAAGCTCAAGCCCGGAGCGATTCGGACAAGTAGTCGTCAACGATCTCTTCGACCGCGCCCAGAACCTTACCGAGAACCTGCTGCGAGGTTTGATCGGCTTTATCCCCCGAGCCTTTAGCTTTGGCATCGCTCTCTTCGGCGTACTGTTCGTGGCGGTCTATCTGCTGGTGGACATCCGAAAGGTAAAGGCCGCATACTTGAGGGCCTCGCCGATACGCTACCGCCGCGACGCTCGCGACCTCTGGGAAGCTTTCGGCGAGTCGCTCTCGCGCTACCTCGGCGGGCTGGCGGTGGTCGTCGTTATACAGGGCGTTCTCGCCGGGGTCGCCCTGTACTTGTTGGATGTTCCGTACGCTATCTTGCTCGGAGTGTGGGTCTCGGCGACGGCGATCATCCCGTATCTTGGAGCGTTTCTCGGTGGGATACCGGCGGTCGTGGTCGCGGCGGTCTTCGAGGATTCGGACCCCACGATAGAGTCGACTACGACGCGCGTGATCGTAGT
This sequence comes from Rubrobacteraceae bacterium, assembly GCA_041748475.1. Taxonomy (GTDB): domain Bacteria; phylum Actinomycetota; class Rubrobacteria; order Rubrobacterales; family Rubrobacteraceae; genus JACDDK01. The sequence goes on from JBGTDE010000055.1 coordinate 4,578, forward strand.
GATGATCGTGTACGTCCTGATCCAACAGTTAGAAGGCAACCTCCTAACACCCCGCATC
>JBGTDE010000056.1:0-9488 GCA_041748475.1 Rubrobacteraceae bacterium
TCCTCGGCGGTCTTCAGGACGAGGTCCGGGGCGTTCGGGGCTTCGTAGGGGTCAGAGACACCAGTGAATTGAGGGATCTCACCAGAGAAAGCCTTCGCGTAGAGACCTTTCACGTCGCGCTCGGCGCAGACTTCGAGTGGAGCGTCTACGAATATCTCCACGAAGTCCACTATCCGGCGACGGACTTGGTCGCGAGCCTCCTTAAAAGGCGAGATGGCCGAGACGATTACACCAACCCCGTTCCGCGTCAGCAGGTTCGCCACGAACCCGATCCGCAACACGTTTATGTTCCGATCATCCCTCGAAAACGTAAGTCCCTTGGAAAGGTTAGTCCTGACAATATCTCCATCTAGAACCTCGACCCGCCGCTCACGCTCACGCAACTCGTGCTCCACGATCTCCGCGATGGTCGTCTTGCCCGCGCCAGACAGCCCTGTAAACCAAAGCGTGAATCCGCGTTCATTCTCGTTGCGTCCCCTGAAATTATCCACAATGCATCCTTTCTACAGAAAAAGCGTACTTTAGCACTCCTCAGCCCCTACTTTCGAGTTTATGCGTTAGGGCAAACCGCAGACGGACTCAAAGCCGACGGGCCGCATGTTTTCATCTACACTCACCGCTGTCGGATCGAACGGGACCGAGGAGGACGTGACGTGAAACTTCTGGTTGTCGGCGGTGCAGGATACATCGGTAGCGTCGTTGCCTCGCAACTCCTCGAAGCCGAACACGAGATTGCGGTCTTCGACGATCTATCCAAAGGTCACGCGGATGCTCTGCCGGATGGAGCTACCCTTGAGCGGGGCAGCCTGCTGGACACAGAGCGACTAAACGAAGTTCTCTCAAACGGATTTGATGGAGTGATTCACTTGGCGGCTCATTCGCTGGTTGGGGAGTCGGTCGAGCAGCCGGAGAAGTATTACCGGAATAATGTCAGTGGAACCTTGAATCTGCTGGAGGCGATGGTCGAGCACGGCGCGTCGCGGTTGGTTTTCTCCTCGACCGCCGCCGTTTATGGCGAACCGGAGACCGTTCCTATTACGGAGGACGAGCCTGCTTTGCCGACGAATCCTTATGGCGCGTCCAAGTTGGCGGCGGACCGCTTGATCCGGGCGGTCGCCGAAGCCCGAGGGATCTCCGCAACGAGCCTGCGCTATTTCATCGTCGCAGGTTCCAGGCGGCAATTTGGCGAGGATCACGACCCGGAAACACACCTTATACCGCTCGTACTCCGGGCTGCATCCGGAGAGTGGGATCATGTCCAGATCTACGGCACGGACTACGATACACCCGACGGAACCGCTATCCGGGACTATATCCACGTCGAAGACCTCGGAATAGCCCACATCCTAGCCCTGGAAACTAGCGAACCGGGACACCGCGTCTATAACCTCGGCAACGGCGAAGGTTTCTCCGTCCGCCAAGTGATACAAACCGCCCGCGAGGTAACCGGCAGAGAGATGAAAGTCGTCGAAGCCCCGCGCCGCGCCGGAGACCCGCCGATACTCGTCGCCTCCAGCGAGAAGATAACCGCAGAGCTTGGCTGGAGACCCGAGAAACCCGAACTGTCAACCATGATCTCCGACGCCTGGCAATGGAAGCAAAATTATCCCAAAGGCTACGCGGACTAGAGGAGATACCTCGCAAGCTGCGAGCCGATCAACAGGTCACCTGTGACCGCTTGCGTCAGGTGGGCATCCCAGGCAAAAACTGAAGTTCTTCAATTTCTTACGTCAAACTCTTTTTGGAGAATGCTTCTCAGAATTCTGCACGTAGGATATTTATTTTTGCGAAACACTTGACGACTTCCAGGTGACCCTCTAAACTTCCGCGAGTCTTGTGCAGTAAATAGGTAGACAATGTAGAAATAATGGACAAAGTCGAGAATGGGAGAATTTGATGCGGGGATTTATACTGCTGGCGTTGGCTGGGTTTGGGGCTCAGTTGGTAGATGGGTCTTTGGGGATGGCGTATGGGGTCTCGTCGACGACGTTGTTGTTGGCGGTAGGATTGGCTCCAGCGTTGGCGTCGGCGGCGGTTCACATTGCGGAGGTTGGGACTACGGCGGTCTCTGGGATTTCGCACGCGAGTTTCGGGAACGTGGAGTGGTCGAGAATTTTGTGGATGGCTATTCCTGGTGGGATTGGGGCTTTCGTAGGGGCTTGCTTGCTGGTTTACGCTTCTACGGCTGAGGCGACGGCGGGTCTCGTGGAGCCGGTTGTGGCGATCTTCTTGTTTAGTTTGGGGATCTATCTTTTGAGTCGGTTCGCTTTCAGAAAGAACGAGCGCCCGGTGAAGGTGAGGCCAGTTTCACGGAAATTTCTTGGTCCGCTGGGGCTTGTGGCGGGGTTTCTGGATGCGATGGGTGGCGGTGGTTGGGGTCCAATCGCTACGCCGACCTTGTTGTCGAGCGGGCGGATGGAGCCGCGTAAGATCATCGGCACCGTGGATACCAGCGAGTTCGTGGTCGCCCTGTGCGCCAGCCTCGGTTTCTTGTTCAGCCTGAGCATTGCGGAAGTCCCCTGGACCGTCGTCGGCGCGTTGCTGGCCGGTGGGCTATTCGCCGCCCCGATAGCCGCCTACATTGTCAAGGTGCTCCCAACCCGCATCCTCGGAACCGCTGTCGGTGGCGTTATCCTGCTTACCAATATGCGGACCTTCCTTTCGACCTTTGGTGTTGAGGGTGCCGCTGCGGGGGTAGCGTACTTCGTTATTGTAGGCGTGTGGGTCTCCGCGATGGCATTCTCCTTCGCCGCGATACGGCGGGATCGGATGGTTGCAGAAGGCCAGCCTGCTTAGGCGGGGGCCGGGATCGAGCTAATCGACCACGACGGGTACGCGCTGGACGACGTTCACTCCGTACCCGCCCTGGTTCCACGATTCGTCACTGCTTAGCGGCTGTGTCTTACCGGATGCATCGGTCGCCCGGACGCACAGCTCATACTCGCCAGGGCGAGCATCCCACTCGCTGCTCCAAGACGTCCAGGCGTAGGGACCAGGGGGTTCTCCCAGATCCACGTCGTGCCAGGTTTCGCCACCGTCCGAGCTGAACTCGACTCTTTCGATAGGGCCGAAACCGGACCAGGCGCGGCCTTGTATGGCTATACTTCCGGCTTGCACGTGGCGCTTGCGGGAGAGGAAGTCCGGTATGCCGGGTGGAATCATTAGTGCGTGGGGATGTTTCAGGGTTACGGGTGTGCCGGGGTCGTCCTCGGATTGCCGGTAGTTGTACGCGACTGTCTGCTGGATCCCCTCGAAGGGTTTGTCTATCGCCTGTATCCCTTTCAACCACTTGACCGACGCCATGCCGTACCAGTCCGGAACGATGAGCCGCAGCGGTGCGCCGTGCTGGGGAGGGAGCGGCGAGCCGTTCATCTCGTAGGCCAGGATGACTTCGTCGCTAAGAGCATCTTCTATATTAAGGCTACGTTCGTAGGAGTGTTCGATGCCCTGATCCAAGCCCTGGTCGTAACCGGAGAAGAGGATCTCGACGGTATCATCCAGGAGGTTCGCTTCCTCAAGGATTGGACGCAGGGGAGTTCCGGTCCACTCAGCGCATCCGATAGCTTCGTCGTGCCACGGGGCGGAGATGGGACGCGGTGAGAGATGCGCCCGCCCGTTGCCGCCGCACTCCATCATCACCGGCATGGTGACCTTTGGGCGTGATCGGATGTCTTCGAGTGCTAGGTTCAGAGGGTTGCGAACACGGCCTGTGATCGGAAGTTTGTAAGAAGCAGAATCGACGTGCGGGATGTCGAAGTGGATCAAGAGGTAGTGCATCCCGACGGGTGTGATGTCGTACCGTAACCCTTCGAGGTGCATGCCTGGATTACGAAGCGCGAGTCCAACCTCTTCCCGAGAAAATTCCGAGGTCGTGCTGATCGGGGTCATGTCGTTTATCCTCCTCTGACGAACGAACCCCAATTATCTCACAGCCTCGCATCCGGCCCCACGGAAGCCTGTTTCAAACGAATTTCAGCACCGGTCGCGTCTGTGGTGTACCTTGAAGGGAGGCACACTGGGAGAGGAGCCAGCATGAAACAGGTGGAGTTCTACTACGACCTCGTCAGCCCATACTCGTATCTCGCGTACGGAAAACTCTACGAGATATGCGAGCAACAGGACGCGGAGGTCGTGCTTCGGCCAATGCTCCTGGGCGCGGTCCACAATACGGTTGGCATTCAAGCTCCGGTGCAGACACCGTCCAAAGGCCGCTACTCGGGCAAGGACGTGTACCGTTGGGCCGATTACTACGGGCTCTCAATGAAGTTCCCGAAACCCTTCCCATTCCGTTCGCTCAAAACCATGCGGGCCGCGATGTTTCTCCAGACGCGAGGCGAGTTGGAGGCTTTTACCCGCGAAGGTTTCTCATACTTCTGGGAGGAGAACGGAGCCGCGAAAGGAGACCAGGAGGAGGACGAGAACGATCCGATCTCCGAGGTCGTTCGTCGTATCGGCTTGGACCCGGACGAAGTTCTCGAAGCCGCGAGAGACAGCGAAGCGAAAGCTGCGCTGAAAGGAGCGACCGATGCCGCCGTGGAGCGCGGCGTGTTCGGGGCTCCGACGTTCTTTGTGGGCGATGAGATGTTCTGGGGCAACGACCGGCTGCATTTTGTGGAAGCGGCGCTGGAGAAGAGCTAGGCGACGGGGAGAGGTATATGGAAGACGCGACGACTGCGGTGGGGCATGGGGCGGTTAATCTGGATCTCACCGGCAGGAATGCCCTGGTCACTGGAGCGGCGAGTGGCATAGGGAGAGCCTGCGCCGAACGACTGGCGCAGGCTGGCGCGAAGGTGACGGTTGTGGATCTCAACGGCGAAACCGCCAGGGAAGTCGCGGAGAGTATCGAGGGTGTGGCTGTGCAGGTGGATCTCTCGGACTACGATGCTCTGGACAGCCTGAATATCCACGCGGATATCGTGGTGAACAATGCTGGCGTTCAGCACGTGGCGGCGTTGGAGGACTTTCCGCCGGAGAGATACTCCATGATCCTGCGCCTCATGCTCGAAGCTCCGTTTCGTATCGTGCGTAAAGCCCTGCCGGGGATGTACGAGAACGGCTGGGGCCGGGTGGTGAATATCTCCTCTATACACGGGCTGCGGGCCTCGCCGTACAAGGCGGCTTATATATCCGCCAAGCATGGGCTTGAAGGTTTGTCCAAAGTAATAGCGCTGGAAGGCGGGCCGAAGGGCGTTACGTCCAACTGCATCTGCCCGGCCTACGTTCGGACACCGCTTGTCGAAGGCCAGATATCGGACCAGGCCAAGACCCGCGGCATCCCTGAGAGCGAGGTAATAGAGAAGGTGATGCTTACGAGCCCGGCCATTAAACGACTCGTCGAGCCGGAGGAAGTCGCCGAAATGGTCGCGTTCCTCTGCACCCCCGAAGCCTCGTTTATCAGCGGCGCATCCCTCACAATGGACGGCGGAGCGACCGCACAGTGGTAACAAGGATCTAAAGAGAAAGCTTTAGAGAGAGGAGCCCGACCGATGGAGAAAACCGAAGGCACCGTTCTGTGGGAGCCCTCTGAAGAGTTCAAAACGAACGCCAACATCACCCGGTACATGACTTGGTTGCGCAACGAGAAGGGCCGGGATTTTTCGGACTACGCTGCGCTATGGGAGTGGTCTGTCTCCGACCTCGAAAGTTTCTGGGAGAGCCTGTGGGAGTTCGGTGGCGTAAAAGCTACGAAGCCTTACTCGGCTGTTCTGGGCGAGCGCAGTATGCCGGGGGCGGAGTGGTTTGTTGGGTCGGAGCTCAATTATGCCGAACACGCTTTTCTCCGGGCACGGGGTGATGAGGCGGCGATAGTCTCGCAGTCTGAGGTTCGGCCTCTGCGAGAGCTGAGTTGGAATGAATTGCACGCACAAACTGCGGCTCTGGCGGCTGGTCTAAAAGAATTGGGAGTCAGGCGCGGGGATCGGGTCGTAGCGTACATGCCTAACGTGCCAGAGGCGATGGTTGCTTTTCTGGCGTGCGCCGCGCTTGGCGCAGTATGGTCGAGTTGCTCCCCGGACTTCGGGGCCGGAAGCGTCGTGGACCGCTTCGCCCAGATCGAACCAAAAGTCCTCCTGGCCGTCGACGGATACCGCTACGGCGGTAAGGACTACGACCGGACGGATGTGGTGTCCCGACTACAAAGTGAGATACCGAGCCTCGAAAAGACCATAGTCTTGCCGTACCTGAACGAGGATCCGGACACGAACGAACTTTCAGATGTAGTGCTCTGGGAAGAGCTCCTAGCTGCTCACGAGGGTGTGGACTTGACCTTCGAGGCCGTGCCGTTCGACCATCCCTTGTGGGTCTTGTACTCGTCCGGGACGACGGGGCTTCCGAAAGCCATCGTGCAGAGTCACGGGGGCATACTCGTGGAGCACCTCAAGGCCATCATCTTGCACATGAACCTCAGCCCAGAGGATCGCTTCTTCTGGTTTACGACGACCGGTTGGATGATGTGGAACATTGTCGCCGCGAGCCTGCTCTCCGGCGCGACTGCCCTACTCTACGACGGTAACCCCGGCCACCCGGACCTGAACGTCGTCTGGAAGTTCGCCGAAGAATCCGGGATGACCGTCTTCGGCACGAGCGCGAGCTACCTGACCTCGTGCATGAAAGCGAGAATCGAACCGGGCCGGGACTTCAACCTCGAAAAGCTGAAAGCCATCGGCTCGACCGGCTCGCCGCTCCCGCCGGAGGGTTTCGAGTGGGTCTACGAGAACGTAAAGAAGGACGTGTGGCTCTTCTCCACGAGTGGCGGTACGGATATGTGTACAGCGTTCGTCGGCGGGGTGCCTACGTTGCCGGTTCGTACCGGCGAGTTGCAGGCCCGGTCGCTCGGGGCGAAAGTACAGGCCTTCGATGGGGACGGCGAGCCTCGCATCGGGGAGGTAGGAGAGCTGGTGATAACGGAGCCGATGCCGTCCATGCCGATCTACTTCTGGGACGATGAGGGTGGAGAAAGATACCGGGAGAGTTACTTCGACATGTACCCCGGCGTGTGGCGGCACGGAGACTGGCTGCTCATAAAAAAGAACGGCTCGTGCGTGATCTACGGTCGCTCCGACTCCACTATTAACCGGGGAGGTGTCCGCATGGGGACCGCCGAAATATACTCTGCCGTAGAGAAAGTCGACGAAGTAGCCGAGAGCCTCGTGGTAGACGTAACCACCCCGGAAAAAGCCTACATGCCGCTCTTCGTTGTCCTCAAAGAAGGCGTGGAACTAACCGATGACCTCAAGAAACGGATAAATGTCCGCATACGAGAGGAGTGTTCGCCGCGCCACATACCAAATGAAATCTTTGCGGTCGAGGAGATCCCAAAGACTCTAAATGGCAAGAAGCTCGAAGTGCCGGTAAAGAAGATCCTCACCGGCACACCACCCGAGGACGCCGCCAGCCGCGACTCCCTGCAAAACCCGGACGTACTAGACGACTACGCAGCATTGGCACGGCGGATTTAGAGCCGCTAGTCAGCGTTCCAGCCGATCAGGTTTTGCTGAGATGCCTAGGGCTACCGAAGGTAGCGGAGTTGACTGGCTGACAGGCTACACTTCGTTTGACGCTGGAACCCGGCTGTTTTACGCTTCAATGCAGGGAAAGCGTGGAAAGGGATTCCCATAGCTACTTACCTACAAGTACGTTCGGTATCGGTTTTGACGGATAGACATACCGCTATCCCGGAGACCGCCGCAGCCCGCCGTTTGTCGCATGCAACCATCCCACATCCATTCGATGAGCAACGCTCAAGATAGGGGTCAACCCGTGTACGAGACCATCATGTTGGAGAAGGGCGACGGCGTAGCCACCATCGCCCTGAACCGCCCGGAACGACTCAACGCCTTCGACGGCAAGATGCACGAAGAAGTCCACGCCGCCCTCGATGATGTAGCCGCCGATGGGGAAGTCCGTTGCCTCGTATTTCGTGGGGAGGGGCGGGGCTTCTCCGCTGGCGCGGATCTCCAGGGCATCGAAAGCGAGAACGGAGAGAAGCCGGATCTCGGCGAGTACCTTCGCAAGACCTACAGCCAGATGATCCAAAAGATGGCCTCCCTCGACAAACCGATCCTCGCCTCACTTCACGGTCCGGTCTACGGAGCCGGGATGGGCCTAGCTCTAGCCTGCGACCTTCGTATTGCTGCCGAGAGCACCAAGTTCTCCGTCGCTTTCATAAAGATAGGTCTCATGCCTGATGCCGGAGTCTCGTTCTTCCTGCCACGTCTCGTCGGCCTCGGGCGGGCGATGCAGATGTCCGTGCTCGGTGAGGCCGTAGGAGCTGAAGAAGCAAACGAGATCGGTCTTATAAACAAACTCGTCCCCGACGACAACCTCTCCGATGAGACGACCGCCCTAGCCCAACACCTGGCCGCGTTACCGACGCAAGCCCTCGGCAAGATCCGTCAGACGCTCCTCGAAAGCTTCGATGGCGACCTTGCGAACGCCCTTGAACGCGAGGCTGAGGGCCAGACCTTCTGCGGCTACACCGACGACCATCAAGAAGGTGTCGCCGCGTTCTTTGAGAAACGTCCTCCCGAATTTACGGGACGCTAGAGAGGGGATCCAACCATGAACGACGCGCACTTCGAATTTCTTCCGTGGCGGGCGCCCAGCACTCTGACGCTGCCGGAGACCAACGTCTTCCACAACCTCGCCGTTTCCGCCGACCGCTATCCCGAGAAAACCGCCATCGTCTACTACGGAGCGGAGATCTCCTACCGTCAACTTCGCGCCGATACCGAAGCCCTCGCCGGATATCTGCAGGAAGACCTCGGAATCGAAAAGGGTGACCGCGTACTGCTGTACATGCAGAACAGTCCGCAGTTCGTCGTCGCGTACCACGCCATACTGCGGGCCAATGCCGTCGTTGTACCCGTTAATCCGATGTTGATGACTGCGGAGATCGAGCACTACGTGGAAGACTCCGGCGCGAGAGTAGCCATCGTCGGCCAGGAACTCCACGAGCGCCTCGAACCGCTCGTAAGCGAGGAGGGACTAGCTCACGTCATCACCGCCGCGTACTCAGACTATCTGCAAGAAACCCCAGACTTCCTAGTACCGGAGGTCGTCACCGCACCGGTCCGGACACCTGAAGGTGCGATACCCTGGTCCGACGCGCTCGGCGCGAATCGCACGCCCGGTCCAGTTACCACCGGCGCGGAAGACCTGGCGTGTCTGCCGTACACATCTGGGACCACGGGTCGCCCGAAGGGCTGCATGCACACGCACCGCAACTTGCAAGCCACGCTCGTGAGCGCGGGATTGTGGTTCAGCATGACGCCCGAGACGGTAGCGCTTGCGACGTTGCCGATGTTCCACGTTACGGGTATGCAGCATAGTATGGCCGCCCCCATCTACTACGGCGGGACCATGATCCTGCTGACCCGCTGGGACCGCGAACTAGCTGCCTCGCTTGTCGAAAAACACGGCATCACACACTGGACCAACATCTCTACGATGGTCGTGGACTTCCTCGGCAACCCGAAGATAGCGGAGGC
>JBGTDE010000057.1:0-5381 GCA_041748475.1 Rubrobacteraceae bacterium
GAGACCGCGTAGTTCTGGGAGACGTCGGAGACGAGATCCTTGATAATCGGGTAAGCCTGCAAGGGGTGTATGTTGATGTCTTGCCCGTCGTACTCCTCCATGCGCGTCTTACACAGTAGCTTTGGTTTGCCGTTGATCTCCGCGCTGCAAGACCCACAGTGCGCGGCCTTGCAGTTCCAGCGCACCGCGAGATCCTGAGCCTGCTCGGCCTGAACGGCCAGCACAGCATCCAGCACGACCATGCCCTCTACAAGAGGAAGTTCATACTCGACCATTTCACCGCCGCCACCGTCGCCCCGGAAGACCCTTATCTTGCCGGTCTCTCCGCTGCTGCCCAGATCGTCGTTCGGGACCGGGGAGTGCGCCTTGGAGGTTACGTCCCCGGAGTTGTTACCGTTTCCTTCGCTCATACTTTGGCCCATGCCTCCTGTATCTCTAGAACTGGCTCTCGGGGCCGCGCTTCTCGCCACCGGCCATGTCTGGAACCTTATCCGCGATCAACTCCGCGAGGTGGTCCGGCATCGGACGCTTCTCGCGCCGCTCTATGCCGACCTCGCCCTGCTCATCCTTGCTGACGACAAAGTTGAGGTTGCCCAACTCATCATCTGGGCCGTCGTAGTCCAACCGCCACTGCGCCCCGCGCCGCTCCGTCCGCTCCAGCGCCGTCCGAACGATGATCTCGGATATCTGCACGAGATACCGCACGTCCTGAGCCGTATGCCAACCCGGATTGAACAACCGCGACCCCGGAACGCTGATCCGCTCCAGCCTGTCCTTGAGCGCGAGCACCTTGCCGAGGCCTTCTTTCAACGAATCCCCATCGCGCATCAAGTTAGCGTGCTCCATCATCGCCGCCTGAAGCTCCTGCTGGATGAGATACGGGCTCTCGCCCTCTTCCTTCTTCTCCAGCGGTTCGAGTACGCGCTCGATCTCCTTGACGACTTTGTGGTCTTCGATGTCCGCTGAATGGACACTTTCCTTGACGTAGGCCGCAGCCCCGTTACCGGCCCGCCGCCCGAAGACGAGCAGGTCCGAGAGCGAGTTGCCCCCGAGCCGGTTGGCCCCGTGCAGCCCACCCGCGACCTCGCCCGCCGCGAAGAGCCCCGGCACCGTCGAAGCGCAAGTCTCCGCGTCGATCATCACTCCGCCCATCGTGTAATGAACGGTCGGGAAGACTTCCATCGCTTCCTTGGATATGTCTATATCCGCGAGCTTGAGGAACTGCTCGTGCATCGTCGGCAATTTCTTCATAATGCCGTCGTAGCCGAGATGCGTAATATCTAGATAGACTCCGCCGTGCTCACTACCCCGGCCCTCCTGGACCTCAGTGTAGTTGGCCCGAGCGACCACGTCACGGGTCGATAGCTCCATTTTCTCCGGATCGTAGTTTTCCATGTATCGCTTGCCCTCGGAGTTACGCAGCAGGCCACCCTCACCGCGCACACCTTCGGTCACGAGCAGGCCGCGCACGCCCGGAGGCCAGACCATCCCGGTCGGATGGAACTGCATCATCTCCATATCCACAAGCTCAGCGCCCACGTCGTAGGAGAGTACAACACCGTCGCCGGTCCCCTCCCAAGAGTTTGATGTGACCTTGAAGATGCGCCCCCAACCGCCGGTCGCCATCACCACGGCCTTTGCCTTGAAGTGAATAAACTTGCCGCTCTCGCGAGTGTAGGCCAGAGCGCCTACGACGCGCCCATTCGTCTTCAGGAGCTTCGTCACCGTGGTCTCCATGTAGATCTTCGCATCGGTGGCGAGAACTTTCTCCTGCATGGTTCGGATAAGTTCCAGACCGGTCCGGTCCCCGACGTGGGAGAGGCGGCGGTACGTGTGGCCTCCGAATGCACGTTGGGAAATCTTGCCTTCCGGCGTGCGGTTGAAGAGCGCGCCCCACTGCTCCAACTCTATGACTCTATCCGGAGCCTCTTTGGCGAAGGTCTCGACCATCTGCCAGTTGTTTAGGAACTTGCCGCTCTTCATGGTGTCGATAAAGTGCTGCCGCCAGGAGTCGTCGCGGTCCACGTTGCCAACCGCTGCGGCGATTCCGCCCTCGGCCATGACGGTGTGGGCTTTGCCGAGCAGGGACTTCGTGACGATACCGACCGAGAGACCGTGATCCTCGGCTGCGGAGACCGCCGCCCGAAGGCCCGCGCCCCCAGCCCCGATTATGAGGACATCGTGCTCGCGAACCTCGTACCGCTCGCCCTGTCCGTTAGAGTGTCCATTGCTCTCCATCTCTACCACCCGTTCCTGTTGCTAACCGATAATCGTGAAGTCCGTTATTACGCCTGTCTGCAAGAGCCTCAAGTAGAGATCCGTCGCCAGCAGCGAGAAGAGGCTGTACCATGCCCACTGCGGATGCTTCGCGTTGAGCCTGCTAACTAGATTGTACGTCTTGCGTCGAGCGTTGCCACCCTTCATGCAGGAATGACAATCGTTGTTGCCCCCGACCAAGTGCCGGAAAGAGTGACACGAGAACGTGTAAGCCGAAACCAGGACGATATTCAGGAACCATAGCAGCGAACCCACCCCGATTCTAAACCCGTCCGGCGTGAAGACCGTCAGAAAGGCCTCGTACCAGAGAAAGATAACCACGACGATAGAGGCGTACAGAAAGTACCGGTGGATGTTGTTCCAGACAAATACCCCCCGCTCGCCCTTGTAGCTCTCCGAGCTGCTGGCCCACGGTCTATCCCGCTGTTGAGCCTTGCTCGAACAGGCTGGTGGATCCCAAAAGAATGCTCGGTAGTAAGCCTTGCGGTAGTAATAGCACGTCGCCCGGAATCCGAGCGGTATCCACAGAACCAACATCGGGGCTGTCACAAAGGCTGGCATCCAACTCGGAAGCCCGACTTCAGGAGAGTAGAAAGGCGATACGTATTGGTTGTACTCTCCGCCATAGAGTGCGATAGCGACGAAAGAGTAGAGACCGAAAAGCGTTAAGATGACGACAACGACTATAGGTTCGATCCACCAGGGCAACTTCTTCCAAGCGGTGGCTATACTTGACAACTTCACTCTCCCGTCTAAATGCTTGTGCCTACTTGTAACCGAAGGCTTCCCTTCTGACCGGCAGTATAGAGGAAGTTCGAGTTACCAGATGTGAATGCGTTCCAAAAGCACATAGATGTAGAAGGTAGAAGAGGGTCTCAGAGTTGAACTCAAGGAGGTATAGGCATTTCCGTACTCGGGATTCCGGGAGTGAAATAGTAGAGATTAGATAGGAGCGAGTTCTGCCACAGATAAAAGTTGCCCGTTGTTTATATAGAATGCGGACGTAAGCTCCGCGTAAGGAGGCACACTTGTCGAGCACCAGCACTGCCATAGAGTGGACCGACAAGACCTGGAATCCGACGGTCGGTTGTAATAAAGTCAGTCCTGGCTGCAAACACTGCTACGCTGAGACCCTCACCAAGCGCTTCCATCAGCACTTCCCGAACGGATTCGAGTTCACGCTCCACCCCGAGCGACTAAACGAGCCACGCCGGTGGCGCAAGCCGAGCCGGGTCTTCGTAAATTCCATGAGCGATCTTTTCCACGAGCGGATGCCTGTCAGTTTTTTGAAAGAAATTTTTCAGGTCATGGAGGAGTGTCCAAAGCACGTCTTTCAGATCCTCACTAAGCGGCACGAGCGACTGATAGAATTGGCACCCGAGCTCGTATGGCCAGACAATGTGTGGATAGGCGTGTCGGTAGAGAACCAGGACTACATCCAACGGGTTGATCATCTTCGTCGCGTACCAGCAGCCGTGCGATTCCTTTCGTGCGAGCCTCTTCTCGGACCGTTGGATCTTAACCTCGAAGGCATCCACTGGGTGATCGTTGGTGGGGAGTCCGGTCGTGGACACCGACCGATCGAGGCCGACTGGGTGCGTGACATTCGCGAGCAGTGCGAAGCGGCGGATACGGCTTTCTTCTTCAAGCAGTGGGGCGGCATACATCCGAAAGCACACGGCCGCGAACTCGACGGTCGCAACTATGACCAGATGCCGGAAGCGTGGCTTTCGCATTTGGCCCGGCTACAGTCAGCCGCGTTGGTTAGCTAGAAGAGCTTTCCTTCCGCGACGGCACGTCCTCCCGGACGGTACGCGGTGAAAATATCTTCCACTATGCTGTTGGCGACAGGCTTCTGGGAGGCAAAGAAAAGATAATAAAGTCCCGCACCTATCGAATTCCTCATATAGACAGGTTTCGGAACGAACGTGAACCCCGCTACGTCTTCGAGCCGACGACGAAATGCCTCCGCCATCACGTCGTTCGTACAAACCTTTTCTTCGTAGCCGAGAAGGTTCGCATCTGTGGCGTAGGCCACGTTCCGCCAGGAGCGGTCACCCCAGAAGGCATCCATCCTTTCGATTTGGCGGGGATCCATCCTGGCAGGATCCCTGACCAAAACGTTGCGGTTCATGTCGTGGATCGGGAAGTTCAAGAAGATCTCGACGGTGCCGAGCTGTCCCGCCGTGTAGATGACCTCCCAGTTGAGCTGTAATCCGTAGGGATCAAGCAGACACAGGGCACGCCGAAAGCTATGATAGTGAAGGTTGGGGAATATGTCGCGGATAAGAACATCGTTGCAGTCTGCGCGATAGACTCGGACATCTTTCCGACTACCAGCGCTCTCCTCCAATGCCCGCACTTTTTTCTCGTCAAGGTCTATAAAATGGTGCTCCGCAAAAGGTGGGCTGACGGTCAAGGCATTGAGCGGAGAACCAACGACCGGAGCACCCGATAACTTCGCCCGATGCAGACCGGGTCCGGCAAAGGCGTCTATGTAGATGTGGGTAAGATTGGAATTTCTGCTGAGAATAGTTGAATAAGCTTTCGCATATTTACGAACGATGTCTAGCTTCGCCTCGGACCAAATGCCTATCTCCGAACGCCTCACGACCAACCCCACTCCCGCTTGCCGTATATCTTACCTAAGATACCACGCGATGAGAGGACGATGCAGTCTAAAGGGCCAAGTTTCTGAGCGTCATAGGGGCTATTTGCGGGGTCATATCCCACGCTTAGTCCAGGATTCGCCATATCTAAAGGCTCGGGCCGTCCCGTAAGCCGGATCCTGCTCTATCCCGTCATCCATCTCCGGGGGCGAATAACCGCTCCCGCGCTCCTCTGTGGAGCCGCACCTACCAGTCTGGGGTTCCAGACAATTTGGCTTGCTCGCGCCGGTGGTTTACCTGGCCGGTCCCTTTCAGGATACCGCCGGTGGGCTCTTACCCCACCCTTTCACCCATCACCTGTGCCGGAGAGATTCCCCGGTCATCGGCTGGTCTACTCTCTGTTGCACTTGACGTTACGGGCGCTTGCGCGTTCCGTACCTCGGGTTGTTGGCCCGAGCGGTCTCTGCTACGAGTCCGGACTTTGCTCTACGCCCC
>JBGTDE010000058.1:0-2011 GCA_041748475.1 Rubrobacteraceae bacterium
CAAACGCCGGGCTGCCGGTGATGCAATGGCTGCCGATACTGGTCGCGTACAATGGGGTCTTCTTGCTGCCGCCGCTCTTGCTGCTGGGAGCTTACTCGTTGTTTGGGAGACGAATGGAGTGCCTTTTCGAGAGACTCCAGGAGCGATTCGCGGGCGGAGGGCGCGAGACGATGCTCTGGGTCATGGGGATCGTCGGTTTCCTGTTGTTGGCTGACAGTCTGGCCTTCTTCGACTTCTTTGGCCTGGTAGACGTGCCGGACGGTGCGCGAGGATCAGAATAATTGTGATCCCGAAGTTCTTGGATTCGGAAACTTTTCTGCAATTCCTCTTGAACCTAACGCGGCGTGAGGTCTTATCCTCTCATTTATGGATGCCAGGAGACAGTTCGAGGAGCAGAGTTTGACGGATCTTAGGATCTGGAAAGTGGGAGAGTTAGCTAAGCGAACGGGTCTTTCCGTACGAGCGTTGCACCATTACGAGGAGATCGGGCTGTTGGTTCCTTCGGGGCGCACGGAGTCGGGCCACCGACTGTACGCGGAAGGGGATGTGATGCGCTTGCAGCAGATAGCTTCGTTGAGGTCGTTGGGTTTCTCACTAGCCGAGATCCGTGGGCTGCTGGAGGATTCGAGCTTCTCGCCCTTGCGCGTGATCGAGTTTCACGTCGCTCGGCTCAGAGAGCGGATCGAACTAGAGCGAAAGCTCTGCGATCGTTTGGAAGCGGTCGCCGCTCACCTGACATCCACGAAAGATTCGATGGAGGATGTCTCCACCGAAGAGTTCATCGAAACCGTCATGGAGGTGACGAAGATGTCTGAAAGGATAGAGAAATACTATACACCCGAGCAGCGCGAGCAACTCGAACGCCGCCGGCAAGAGCTAGGCGAAGAGAGGATAAATGCAGCCGGGTCGGAGTGGACCTTGCTCACAGAGCAAGTCCGCATCGAGATGGAGGCCGGGACCGATCCATCGGACGAGAGCGTACAGAGGCTCGCTCGGCGCTGGATGGGACTCGTCGAGGAGTTCACCGGCGGAGATTCGGAAATCCTAAACTCCATCAATAATATGTGGCAGCAGGAAGAGTCCTTGATGGGCATGGAGACGGCTTCGATGCGCGAGATGATTCACTACATCTCCAGGGCTAACGCAGCCGCGAATCAGCAAGATTAAAGCTCAGTATGCCGTCCGGATTCCACGAACTTCGGGCGGCGAGCGTTTTCTTGCTTCGTCGGATAAACGGCCTCGATGGCACTCGTCAATCTCGTCGCGATAGTCCTGCTGGTCAAAATCGCGCACGCCGCCCTCAACGATTACATTAGCCAGCGCAAGGAAGGCAAAGACCCGATCTTCACAGCGAACAGCATACCGGGAGCCAAAAATACCGAAGCCTGGGGCGAGCACAACTGGGTGAAGTAAACCCGGCGACTAGGTCCAGAGGTCCACATCCAGTAAGCCTCTGGACCGATGCGCTGCACTGTTTAGCGGACTAAACTCTAGCCGTATGAGAGACGGTCTTTACACATGAAGGTGCGTGAGGTCTTCGCGTTGCGGAGGTTGCGATGGAAGCTGACGCTCAGCTACACGCTGGTAGCTGTCGTGACGCTACTTGTCGTAGAGTTGTTCGCGGCGAGTATTTTGACGGCGTTTTTGAGTTCGGATCTACTGCCCAGTCTGATCGTCCAGCAGTCTAAAGACAGCGTCGCCGAAAAGTTCGAGCCATATCTAGACCAGAAACCGCAAGATGTAAAAGGATTGCGCGGCAAGGTGAACTCGTTCTTCGATTTGGAGAGCCCCGGATCCCGACCGGAGGGGAAAAACTCGCCTTCCAACAGTGAACCCGTGAATGACATCGTCGTGGATCCCAACGAGGTCGCAATGTTCGTCGTGGACGATGAACGGAAACTGCTCGCCGCATCCCCGAGGATAGAAGGTTTCTCTGAGGGAGACCGCTTCGACGCCGCGAGTTTCAAGGGATTGCCTCCGATTCTCGATGCGGCACTCGACGGTGAGGTTG
>JBGTDE010000059.1:0-3883 GCA_041748475.1 Rubrobacteraceae bacterium
CGGGTGTGATCCTCTAACCAGCGTGAGATTTCGGCGGTTTCCAATTTGCCTTCGGCGACACTCACGGCGAAGTCTTCGAGAGCTTTCTGCTCAGCATCCACTTGATAACCGAAAGTTTCTAATAAGTACGCTGCCGAGTACATGGCGGTTCTCTTGTTCCCATCTACAAACGGATGTCTTCGGATTATAAATTCCGCCAGTGCTGCGGCTTTCTCGAACGAGGTAGAAAAGTGCTCTTTTCCAAAAGCGGAACCCCACGGACATGCGATCGCAGCTTCCAGGGACTCCAGATCTCGCACTCCCGCTGAATCGCCGAAGGTTCCTACCGCTACCGTGTGAAGGAATAGCACGTTCTCTACGCTCGGTCGCATGTGCTATCTCTGCGATAGATTGCGTAGAGCCGTCTCGTACTCCCTTGTGAACCGATGGGCGAACTCGACAAGATCGTCTGGCGAGGCCGATTTTGCATTCCTGATTCTAATGGTGTCGCCTTCTGAAACCAGTTCTGCTTCCACACCGGGCTCCAACCTTAGATCTTCTAGCATCTCTGGTGGTATGAAGAGTGCCACAGACCCACCGATTTCTCTGAGCCGTCTCTTTGTCTCCATCGTGTCCCTTTCTTCGTCATTTTGTTGAACATAGTTTGATTCATCAACTGCAATGACGAATGTAGGTGAGCTTGTATGCTGGGGCTGTTCTTTTGCTCGCGTCCCGTACAATTGCTCTATGGCTACCAAAACTCTTTACGTTTGTTCTAGCTGCGGTCATCAGGAACCGAAGTGGCTCGGGCGATGTCCGGATTGCGGGGAGTGGAGTACGTTTGTCGAGGAAGCGCGGGAGGCGAAGAAGGCTGTGGGGTTTGCGGCTCGGGCGGCTAATGCTAAGGGGCCGAGGCGTGCGTCTGGGAAGGTTTTGTCGCTTTCCGAGGTGACTCCGGCTGAGCGCGAGGGGCGTATGGGTACTGGGGTTTTGGAGTTGGATCGGGTTCTCGGCGGTGGCATCGTGCCAGGTTCTATGGTCCTGGTCGGAGGGGAACCGGGGGTTGGAAAGAGCACGCTTCTGCTGCAGGTGATGGGTCATCTGGGTGCTGGATGCTTGATGATCTCCGGCGAAGAATCCCCTCGGCAGGTAGCTCTCTCGGCCCGGCGACTCGGAGTGGATGGCGCTGGTTTCAAAGTGCTCTCTGAGACGGATCTCGACGTTATAGAAGCGACGATCCTGGAGGAACGTCCAGAGGTTGTGGTGGTCGACTCCATTCAGACGCTGTATTCGCCGGAGCTTACGGGTGCGCCGGGTGGTGTGGGGCAGGTTCGTGAGTGCGCGGCGCGGCTGATGCGGCTGGCGAAGAGCGAAGGGATTGCGGTTTTCCTGGTAGGTCATGTGACGAAGGACGGGTCCATCGCGGGGCCGCGAGTGCTGGAGCATATGGTGGATACCGTGTTGCAGTTCGAGGGGGATCGGTTTCAGAGCTTCCGAGTGCTTCGGGGACTGAAGAACCGTTTCGGTTCGACAAACGAAATCGGAGTCTTCGAGATGACCGGCACCGGGATGGTGGAGGTCGAAGATCCAGCAGCTTTCTTCCTGTCCAAAAGGGGGGACACCACTCCGCCGGGTGTGGTTACGGTGTGCTTGCTCGAAGGCACACGTCCGATGTTGGTGGAGATCGAGAGTTTGGTCGCGCCGAGCCCGCTGGCGAACCCGCGTCGGGTGGCGAACGGTGTGGATACCGGACGGGTGAATATGTTGTGCGCAGTTTTGGCGCGTCGGGCTGGTTTCAAGCTGCATGACCAGGATGTTTACGTCAACGTGACGGGCGGGGTGAGGATCGAGGAGCCTGCCGCGGATCTCGGTGTGGCGCTGGCTATAGCGTCAGCGGCGCGGGACAAGTCGATGGGTAGCGGAACAGCCTGTTTCGGGGAGGTTGGGCTTACGGGAGAGGTACGCTACGTCTCCGGTGGCGACCGCCGTGGGGGGGAACTGCTGAAGATGGGCTTCAAGCGTATAATAAGGCCCGAAGGCAAGTCCAGAGATTCTATAAAAGGCTCGTCGGACGTGAGCGTCAACGGCCATAAGAAAGAGGCTAGAGTGGTGGATGTGAGTACGTTGGAAGAGGCCGTGGCGGTAGCGCTTCTGTGAGTTACGGGCGGCGGCATCTGCCTCAAGAGTTGAGCGACGCTCTGGCGTTGGTCGCTCCCGGTACGGAGCTTAGGCAGGGTATAGACAACATCATGCGAGCTCAGAACGGCGCGCTTATTATCGTGTCGCAGCCCGAGAAGTTGGAGGAGATGGGTTTGATCTCCGGCGGCATGAGGCTCGGTTTGGAGTTTACTCCAATGCGTTTGTACGAGTTGGCGAAGATGGACGGGGCCATCGTAGTTTCACCGGATATGGACGTGATCGAGTACGCCAACGTTCAGCTTACGCCGGACCCATCTCTGGTCTCCCAGGAGACCGGGATGCGTCACCTCGCCGGACACCGCACCGCACAGCAAACCGGGGATCTCGTAGTGGCCGTCTCCGAGCGTCGACGGGTAGTCAGCCTGTACCAGGGCGACTATGGACCACTGGTCCTGGAGGATATCGGAGTTGTCTTGAGCAAGTCGAACTCCGCTTTGGCTACGCTGGAGAAGTTTACGCGGCGCTTGCGTGAAGAGGCTCGCAACCTCAGCATCCACGAGTACGATGGCGCAGTTACGCTGCGGGAGGTAGTAAGCGCGGTCAGCACCTTCGAGTACTCGGTCAGGATCGCCGAGGAGATCGAAGCGTATGTCCGGGAGCTAGGGAGTGAGGGCCGGCTGGTGGAGATGCAGTTGGAGCAGGCGTTTCATCACCTACCCGAGCAGTACGCCGCGCTTCTGAAAGACTACGTGGATGAGAGCGTGGATTATAAGGCGGCGCAGGAACGACTCGGTGAGTTGTCAAGCGAAGAGATGTCAGAGCCGGATGAGATCCCGCAGATACTCGGGTACGGTTCCGTAGGTGGTACGGAGGATTTCCTCGTAACGCCTCGCGGTTACCGCCAGTTGGTGCGGGTTCCGAGGTTGCCGCGTAAGGTTGCCGAGAATCTTGTCAGAGAATTCGGTACGTTGGAGGGATTGTTAGACGCTTCCGAGGCCGATCTCGACGATGTGGAAGGTGTGGGACAGGCTCGGGCGCGGGCGATCCGCCGTGGTTTGGATCGTCAGCGGGACCTCGAAACCACGGGTGAGGTGCTCTAAGATGACGGAGAAGGATACTGCTAAATCGAGTTTCAAAGAAGGCGACAACGTCGTCTACCCCAACCACGGCGCGGGATGCGTCGCTGGTATAGAGAAAAAGACCATCGGCGGTGAGGAGCGTTCGTACTACATCGTGTACATCCCGGACTCCGAGCTTACGTTGAGTATCCCAGTGGATGGAGACACAGGGCTAAGACCGGTCTCGGACAACGAGAGCGCGACGGTCGCGCTTGGGACTTTGAGCGACGAAGTGACGGAGATGCCCGCCAACTGGAACCAGCGTCTCAAGTACAACCGAGAGAAGCTGCGCGATGGTGATATCTCCGAAGTAGCCGAAGTAGTGAGAAATCTGTCGGTCTTCGGGGGCGAGAACGGACTTTCGACGGGTGAGAGGGGGATGCTGTCGAAGGCCCGCCAGATCCTGACTTCCGAGATAGCGTTGGTGCGTGGTGTCGAGGTCCCGGAGGCCGAGACCATGATAGAAGGCGCTCTCAAGAACGGTAAGGAAGACGAATAACTTCTTCCACCAGTGAACGAGCGGTCGCGCTTATCCTGGCTGGCGGTACTGGCAGCCGGATGGGTCGCCCGAAGCAGTTTATCCAGCTTTTGGGCTCACCCGCGCTGTTGTATTCTCTACGCGCTTTCCAGGACGCGCCCGGCGTGGA
>JBGTDE010000060.1:0-3410 GCA_041748475.1 Rubrobacteraceae bacterium
GGGCGCAGCGCGATCCTGCTCTCCGGTCCCGAGCCGAGCTTCCGGTGGCGCTCGTTCTGCGACAGCGTAGTGGACGTGGCACGCGAGTTTGACGTGAGCCTCGTCGTAACCCTGGGCGCTCTACTCGCCGATGTACCACACTCGCGACCTGTAGCAGTCGCCGCCAACTCCCAGAACCCGTCCCTAACCGAGAAACTCGGCCTCTCGTCCTCGGGTTACGAAGGTCCGACGGGCATTACCGGCGTTCTGCATCGTGTCTGCGCTGATGCCGGGATACCGTCGGTCAGCTTCTGGGCTTCGGTACCGCATTACCTGCCGTCTGTACCGTCCGCTCCGGCGGCTCTGGCGTTGCTCGGCGGGCTATCGACACTGCTCGATGTCGAAGTAGATACCTCTGGCCTAGAAAGCACCGCCGGGGATTACCAGGATCAGATCTCCGAGGCCGTGCAACAAGACTCGGACCTCGCATCCTACGTCCAGATGCTGGAAGAACGCTACGACAGCCAGACCGACGGAGACCCTCGAGACCTCCCATCCGGCGACGACCTCGCCCAGGAACTCGAAGGATTCCTCCGCGACCATCGCCGCGAAAACGACGAGGAGTAAGCAAGCCGGTCAGCGTGTCAGAAAAACCTGACAAGCTGACCAGCTTTAATAGACCAAGGCGAAGACGAAGATCGCGACTGCTCCTAGTGCGAGTAATCCCTGGGCGAAGGCTGAGACTACCAGACCGATCAGGACTCCTCCGGTTGCGCGGGAGGCTTTGCGCCAGTCGCCGCGTCCGGCGGCTTTAGCGACCTCGCCCCCGGAGGTTTCGTTTGTGGTAGCGGGGCTCTTTTGGCGGTGCAGGTATTCGCCAAGGAATACGCCGCCGACTGTACCGAGCAGGAGGCCGAACAGCGAGCCGATACCGAGGAAGAACAGGCCGACTACCGCTCCAACTATTCCGCCGACCGCGCCTCCGATGGTCCCCCAGTTGCTCGCCCCGAATCTTCGTGCGCCGTAGGAGGTGGCGAAGAAGTCCGCTACGAATGCCAGTGCCGCGAAGAGGAATAGCGTCACGAGCACCAGGGTGCCGACTACCTCGAAGTCTTTGAAGTAGGCGTATATGGCGGCGGCCAGGAAGATCAGGGGTACGCCCGGCAGTCCTGGAAGGACGCTTCCGAGGACTCCTACGAGCATCGCGGCCAGCGTGATCCAGAGCAGCGGTTCGTTCTCTGCCATGACTAGCCCACCACCGGCAACAGCTTTTTGCCGGGCTTCTTTAGCGCGGCGTTCAGGCTGCCGGATTTATAGCCCGCGAGATCCAGGGCCACGTACAGAAATCCCGCATCCAATAACTCAGCCGTGATTCTCTCCCGCTCGGCGAAGGCCCGTTCCAGCTCTTGCGGCCCGACTTCGAGGCGGGCTATCTCCCCGTGGTGCCGCACTCGCACCTGCTGGAAACCCTCTCTACGCATAAACTCCTCGGCCCGCGCCACCTGCGTAAGTTTCTCCGGTGTGATCTCCTGTCCATACGGAAATCTGCTCGATAGACAAGCCAACGCGGGCTTGTCCCAACTCGGCAGCCCAAGATGCAACGCCAACTCTCGCACCTCGTCCTTTGTGATCCCCGCTTCCGAAAGCGGCGACACCACACGGAGTTCCTTCGCCGCCTTCCTGCCAGGCCGGTAATCTCCCTCGTCGTCGGCGTTCGCCCCGTCCACAACGCAACCGTAACCTCGCTCCTCGGCCAGAGCCGCAAAGTCCGTGTACAGCGTGCTCTTGCAGAAGTAGCACCGGTTTGTGGGATTGCTGGCGTAGTTCGGGTTGTCCAACTCCCGAGTGTTTACCACCAGATGCTCCACGCCAAGAGATTCCGCAAAGTCCTGCGCGAGGGACAACTCCGAAGGCAGATACGTCTCGTTGTTGGATGTAACGGCGAGGACTCTGTCTTTCGGCAACGCCCGTGCCGCGAGGGCGAGGGCGAGAGACGAATCGACACCGCCGGAGAACGCGACGAGCGCGCTGCCGTATGGAGCTATGAGTCCTTCAAGCTCCTGGAGTAGATCTTCGATCTTGTTCTTGGAGATAGTTTTCATGACCACTTCCTCTCTAGGTTGCGGCGTTCTACTCGGCTGTTTCGAGGATCAAGGCAACGTTGTGGCCGCCGACCCCGAGGTTGGCGCACATGGCGGCTTCGAGGCCGGGTGCGTCGCGGGGCTCGTCCACTACGTAGTCGAGGTCGGCGCACTCTTCCGCCACTTTCTTGAGGTTCTTCATCGGCGGCACGCGCTGCTCCTTGAGGGCGAGGGCGCAGATGGCGGTCTCTATGGCACCGCCCGCTCCCAGCGAGTGACCGAGGGTACTTTTGGTGCCGGAGACCATCGCGTCGGGGTTTACCTGGGCTATGGCCTGAGACTCGGGGCCGTCTCCGGCTACGGTTCCGGTACCGTGTGGGTTGACGTATCCGATCTTCTCGGCTTCGAGGCCGGAGCGTTCGACGGCCAGTTTCATGGCTCTCAGGAGTCCGCGTCCTGCCGGGTCTGGATCGGTGACGTTGTACGCATCGGTGGTGCGGCCCACGCCGGTTATCTTGGCGTAAGGTTCCACGTTGCGGCGGCGCATGGACTCCTCGCTTTCGAGGATCATGACCCCGGCTCCTTCGCCGATGACGAATCCAGATCGGTCAACGTCGTAGGGGCGACACGCGCCCTGGGGATCATCGTTCTCACGGCTCATAGCCCGCATGGCGGCGAAGCCCGCCACGATCACAGGCGTTATGCTCGCCTCGGTCGCGCCACAGATAACCACATCGGCATCACCCCGCCGGATGATGTCATAGCCGATAGCCAGCATGTCCGTGCCGCAAGAACAGGCCAGTGCGCCGGTCGAGGATGGTCCTTGCACACCGAGTTGGATACCGACGTGCGCGGCGGCGGCGTTAGCCATGATCTTGGTGACGGCGAACGGGCTGACGCGGTTCGGACCCTTATTGTCGATGGTCCACTGAGTCTCTTCCATGCTCTCAACTCCGCCGAGCCCACTGCCCAGGATCAGACCGACTCGTTCGGGATTCGCTTCGAGGAAGTCCCAAGCATGCGCATCTTCCAGTGCGAGCTTCGAGGCCGCAAGACCCATCTGAGCGAAGCGGTCGGTGCGCTGGGCGACCTTCCGATCCATAAAATCCTTCGGCTCGAAGTCCGAGCATTCGGCGGCTATCCGAACATCATGGTCGCGAGCGTCGAAGAGCGAGATGGGAGCCATGCCGCTCTTTCCCGCTAACAGCGCGTTCCAGAAATCGTCCCGACCAACCCCAATGGGGCTGACCACTCCCACTCCCGTTATGTAAGCTTCCGGGCGTCCGTTCTGCATATCGCCCCCTATAGATTGGATGCGTTCCACGAACTCTCCGAATCTTAGCATCACCT
>JBGTDE010000061.1:0-3492 GCA_041748475.1 Rubrobacteraceae bacterium
CTAACGCTCTCGTGTGGGCGGTCTCTGAGATGGAGCGACGCTACGAGGTGCTTGAGAAGGCTGGTGTCCGGTCCCTGGAAGGCTACAACGCCCGTAACGAGGATCGGACGATACCGTTTGTGGTTGTGGTTATCGACGAGCTGGCCGACCTGATGATGACCTCCGGGGCGAAAGTCGAGGATGCCATCATTCGGCTCGCACAGAAAGCGCGGGCCGTCGGCATACATCTCGTCGTCGCTACGCAGAGGCCGAGTGTTGACGTTATTACCGGCATGATCAAGGCGAACATCCCGAGCCGTATCGCGTTCGCAGTCTCAAGCCAGGTCGACTCCCGAGTCATCCTGGACAGCCCCGGTGCCGAGGCACTTCTGGGTATGGGTGACATGCTCTTCAAGCCCGTCTCCGCGATGCGCTCCTCCCGCGTGCAAGGCGCGTTCATCTCCGAGAACGAAGTCGATGCGGTGGTCAATGCTACCCGTGAAGCCGCGCAGGGCCGCGTGGAAGCGGTTCACGTCCCAGAGGTCACGACCCCAAAGCAAGAGCCCAAAGAGAGCGAGGAGCCCGACGACGACTTGCTCAACGACGCGGCGACGTTCGTGGTTTCGACTCAGCAGGCCTCAGTCAGTGCCGTTCAAAGGCGTTTCCGGGTGGGTTACTCACGTGCCGGAAGGATCATAGACTCTCTGGAACGCAAGGGTGTCGTCGGTCCCTACGAAGGCTCGAAGGCCCGTTCCGTGGTGGCTTCGGAGTTGGATCTCGGCCAGATATTTGGCGATGGCGAAGAAGACGACCTACCACAAGGCGACTTCGAGGATCCGAACGAAAGCCCCACGAGGCTATGATAGTCTTATGAGGCGCATGACACGAGAGGACAAGCCCCCGGACATTCGCGAAGACGGGCCAAACATCGGTCCGACGCTCCTGGAAGCCCGTACGGAGAAAGGGCTTTCCTTGGACGATGTCGAACAGGCTACCAAGATCCGCAAACGCTACATAGAAGGTCTCGAACGCGACGACTACACGGTTCTTCCTGACGCGGTCTACGTGCAAGGCTTCCTCAAGACTTACGCTAACTACCTGGGGTTGGACGGAGAGGAGATCTCCGGGCGCCTCAAGAAACGCCGGGCTCCCCGGCGGGAACGGCAGATCTCTCAAAACTTATCTCCCAAGAAGAACTACGAGACGTCCTTGCTTTCTCCGGGTGGCGTGTCGGGCGCTCGCAAACGCCGTATCTCCGGCGCGACGATACTCGCTGTAGTTATAGCGGTCTTTGTCCTCGCAGCCGTCATAGGAGCTCTCTACTATGTCGGTCGTGGATCACTGCCCGCTGTCGCATCCAACAACGACGGCAACGAACAACCCATCGTGAAATCCCAGGGCTCTGAGGACAATTCCTCGAACGACCCGGAACCCAAGCAAGACTCCGACGCGTCCGACTCACAAGCGTCGGAGAAAAAGCAACCCGCGCCTGAAAAAGAGTCTGAGAAAGCCTCGACGGGAAACAAATCTGCGGCATCCGGGGCCAAATCAGATGGCAAATCTGCCAAAGAGTCTGCGGCCAAGCCCCCTGAAAACCTGCAGGTCGAGGTACAGGTTGTCGATTCAGCGTCGTGGATTTCCGTGTTGACTGATGGCGAGGTTGCGTTCAATGAGCTTGGAGACGTGGGTTTCTCGCAGGTCTTCGAGGCAGACGAAGCCGTTTCTTTATCTGTGGGGAATGCTGGATCTGTGCGCGTGAAGGTAAACGGTCAGGACGTTGGGACTTTAGGGAAACCAGGCGAGGTTCTGACCCGCAACTTCAACAAAAAGACCGCCGGGTAGTTTCCAAACGTCGGAAAGTGGCGTTGGGAGGGGCTAAGTGGTGCAGTATACTTCGCTCAGTAAAGTCATCCGGTCGTCATCGACCGTCTTTCATGGAGGATTCCCAAGTGGACAGGACAAAAGCCATAGGCGCGGCTGTAACGCAAATAGAGAAGGCTCACGGCAAGGGTGCGATCATGCGGATGGGGGAACGCGCGATTCAGAAGATCCCAGTAATCTCCACTGGCGCTCTCTCGTTGGACATCGCCCTCGGTGTCGGAGGCATTCCCCGAGGCCGTATCGTCGAGATCTTCGGCCCGGAATCCAGCGGTAAGACCACTCTAGCTCTGCACATGATTGCCGAATGCCAGAAAGCCGGTGGCCTGGCGGCTTTTATCGACGCAGAGCACGCCCTCGACCCCCAGTACTCCCAAAATATCGGTGTCGACCTCGATAACCTGTACTTCTCTCAGCCTGACAACGGAGAGCAGGCGCTGGAGATCGCCGATACTCTTGTCCGCTCTGGAGCTCTGGATCTGGTCGTCATAGACTCCGTCGCCGCTCTTGTGCCTCGCGCTGAGATCGAGGGTGAGATGGGAGACTCTCATGTGGGGCTTCAAGCTCGTCTGATGAGTCAGGCTTTGAGGAAATTGTCCGGTTCGTTGAATCGTTCTGGGACTACGGCAATCTTTATCAACCAGTTGCGGGAGAAGATCGGGGTTATGTTCGGTTCCCCGGAGACTACGCCGGGTGGGCGTGCATTGAAGTTCTATTCGAGCGTCCGCCTGGATATACGCCGGATCGGGGCTCTAAAGAACGGCAACGACACGGTCGGTAACCAGACGAAGGTGAAGGTCGTCAAAAACAAGGTTGCGCCGCCGTTCAAGGTGGTTGAGTTCGACATCATGTACGGTGAGGGCATCTCCCGTGAGGGTAGCTTGTTGGATATCGGGATCGAGCAGGGCATCATGCAGAAGTCCGGCGCTTGGTTCAACTACGGGGATCAACGTCTGGGTCAGGGCCGGGAGAACGCCAAGCAGACTCTCAAGGACAGCGACGATATCCGGGAAAAGGCTATCGGGGAGATCTACGCCAAGCTCGGCCTCAGTCGTCCGGACGCCGACGACGACGAAGAGGCGGTCGAGGCCCCTGTGGTTGCGGAGACTGAAGAGGCTACGGAGCAGCAGCGTCAGCCGGAGCGTGCGCTTTAGAGGCTGGGAGATTTCGTCTTGCCGGAGATAACCGGTGTAAAAGACCGGCGTGGTAAATCCCGGATCTTCGTGGATGGTGAGTTCCGTGCGGAGATCGATTCCGATGTCGCGATAGAGCGTGGTTTGTTCGAGGGCGTAACGTTCCCCGAGGATGAGCTGGAAGAATCATTGTTCGCTGGAGAGCGCGCTTTGGCGATGAGTCGAGCGCTGCACTTACTAGGATACCGGGCTCGTTCCGAAGGGGAGTTACGTGAGCGGTTAGCTCGCTACGGCCACCGGGAGAGCATCGTCGAGCGAGTCATACAACGGCTCGGGGAGATCGGCTACTTAGACGACGAAGAGTTCGCAAGGGGCTTCGCGAGCCAGAAAGCCCGCAAGTACGGGCCTCAGCGAGTAGCTATGGAGCTGCGTCGTATCGGGGTTGACGCTGAAACGACGGACGCTGCGGTCGAGGAGGCTTTTCTGGAACACCCGGAGGAAG
>JBGTDE010000062.1:0-3885 GCA_041748475.1 Rubrobacteraceae bacterium
CGCGCCGCTGCCAACGATCCCGAAGTCCTCGCCATAAAACAGACGCTTTATCGCGTGGGATCCAACTCCCCAATAGTCGAGGCTCTCTCTGAAGCGCGGGACGAGCTTACGCAGGTAGCGGCCCTAGTGGAACTGAAGGCCCGCTTCGACGAGGAGCCGAACATAACCTGGGCGCAACAGCTGGAGGCGCGGGGCGTCCACGTCGCCTACGGAATCGTTGGGCTGAAGACACACGCCAAGATCTGCCTGGTCGTGCGTCGCGAAGGCTCGGGCCTGCGTCGCTACGTACACTTCGGGACCGGCAACTATAATCCCGGCACAGCTCGAATATATACGGACTTTTCGTATCTTACAGACGATCCGAAACTGTCTGAGGACGGGTCCGATCTCTTCAATTACCTCACGGGATACTCGGAGCAGGACGAATATCAGGAGTTGCTCGTTGCCCCACTAACCCTACGCGACGGGATATCGCGCATGATCCAGGAGCAGACCGAGCGTGCGCGTGCCGGGGACAAGGTACATATAACGTGCAAGACCAACTCCTTGACCGACCCCAAGATCATGGCGTTGCTCTACGAAGCATCTCAGGCGGGTGTGAAGATCGACCTGATCGTGCGCGGAATCTGCTGTCTTAGGCCGGGCCTGAAGGATATCAGCGAGAACATTCGCGTCGTCTCCGTAGTCGGACGATTCCTGGAACACGCTCGCATCCTCGCCTTCGGGGACGAAGAGGAAGAGAAGATCTACCTCGGCTCCGCCGACCTGATGCAGCGCAACCTCGACCGCCGCGTGGAGACGACGTTCCCCCTGCGCGAGGAACATCACCGCCGTAAAGTGCGCCGCCTGATGGACCTCCAACTCGCCGACACCGTGAACGCCTGGGAGCTCAAGTCCGACGGAAGCCACGAAGAACTAAAACCCGCCGAAGGCGAAGAGCCACTAGACAGCCAGGCCATCCTAATCCAGGAGCCCCTGTAAACTCGCGAGATACTCCGTGGACATGTGCCGCCGGGCTCATTCTGTTAAATTTTGATTCCAGGCGTCATCAAGAGACAGAATGATGAGGAACATGACCACGAAAGCCACTCGGTCTAGCGATACTTCCAGCAGAGAGAAGAATCCCAGCAGCGATCACATCGAAGCGGAGTGGCAGTTCGAGGCCAAAGACCTCGCAGTCGTCGAGGAGTGGCTGAAGCTACACGATTCTGGACCGGATGTTTTCGTGGAACCTGCGGGTGTCAGGGATGTTCGGGATACTTATCTAGATACCGAAGACTGGCGGTTCCATCGGGCTGGGTACGCGCTGCGGGTCCGGGAGTCCGATGGAGATTTCGAGGCCACCATGAAATCCCTGTCCAAGAGTCGGGGCGGAGACGGTGCGCGGCGGCGGCGTGAGATCTCCGAGCATCTAAAGGATGCCGAGACTCTGGGTCGAAAGGCGACTGGGCCGATCAACGGTCGTATACGAGCCCTAACCGGTGATCCCAAGCATCCGGAACACGCGCCGCGCCCGCTCTTCGAGGTTCGCACACAGAGAACAGTCTACGAAATCCGACTGGCCGTTCTCCAAGATGCGAACAACGGCGAAACCGTAGTCGATGCTTCCGGGAGTATACGGTCGCCGATGCCAGAAGAGAGCGCCGTTCGTGTCGGTGAAGTGGTTCTCGATGCCACCAGCATCCTACTCGTGGATGAGGATGGGCCGACACTACAACTCCGGCGCGTCGAGATAGAGACCACCGAAGATTCGTCCGCTGCTCTCAAAGACTTCGTGAAGTCCATGCGCGACGAATTGAAACTACCTCCAGCAACGGACTCCAAGTACGAGGCAGGCATCGAACATGCAGGTCTCACGCCGACCCTCGCGCCGGATTTCGGTCCCACATCCGTCAAGCGATCTTCCACGGCGGGGGATCTCGCGTTCGCCGTCCTACGAGAACAATTCTCCGAGATGCTGCGTCATGAGCCCGGCGTGCGCCTCGGAGAAGACCCCGAAGATCTTCACGACATGCGGGTCGCCATGCGCCGGATGCGAGCCGCCATGAAGCTGTTCCGGGACGCGCTACCAGAGCGGTGTCAGTGGTTCCGGGACGAGTTGAAGGCTTTCGCGAAGGTGCTCGGCGACGTGCGAGACATCGACGTGCTCATACAAGATCAAGAACGGCAGACTGTCGAAGCCGACGAAGAACGCCGCGACTCCCTGGAAAACATCACAAAGTGGTTGGAGAAAGAGCGAGACTCGGCCCGCAAAACGCTGCTCGAAACCCTCGACTCCGAACGCTACGAACGCTTCCAGGAGTACTTCGCCGCCATGCTCCGCGACGGTACGGACGGCGAAGGGCACGCCTCCAAATCTGCCGCCGCCCTGGGTCGAAATGTGATCTCCAATGCCCGCGACAAATGCCTGAAAACGGCCAAACGCCTCGGGGAAGATTCGCCGCCGGAGGCGTACCACGGTCTTCGTAAGCGCGGGAAGCAGTTAAGATACGCGCTGGAGTTTCTCTCCAGCGTCTATGGAGTCAAAAAGTCCGCCAAGCTCGCGAAGCCGCTCAAAGATGCTCAGGATACGCTCGGAGATCAACAGGATTCCATCGTGGCCACGGAGCTACTGCGCTCACTGGCCGGAGGCTCCCGCAGAGTCAATCGCGCGACCGTCTTTGAGATGGGCGCGTCCTCAGGACGCCGAGCCCAGGAATCGAACGAAGCGCGCCTAAATTTCATGCAGTCCGGTGGTTTTGAAACTTTTCTGAAGGGTTCGACTTGGAAGGACTTCGATAAAGACATGCGTAGCACTATCAAAAAAGTCGAGAAGTAAGCCAGATGGAACTATATCTGGTTCGTCATGGTGTAGCTTTCTCCCGCGACGCGAACCGGTGGCCGGACGACGATGAACGCCCACTAACACCGGAAGGCAAGGAGGAATTCCGTGAGGTGGCGCGGGGTCTTGGTCACATAGCGTCACACGTCGAGGTGGTTCTTGGAAGTCCGCTAGTGCGAGCCTGGCAGACCGCCGAGATACTAGAAGAGTGCGCCTACTGGCCGGAACCAAAAGTATTTCCGGAGCTATCGCCCGAAGTTGGGCCGCAGGATGTCTTGCGAGCTCTGGATGCCTACTCTCGTACCGAGGCCGTCGCCGTTGTGGGACACCGGCCCGGATTACACGTGCTTGCCTCTTATCTGCTCACGGGCGATGCCGAAGGGATGGAGATCCGGATAAAGAAAGGCGGTGCGCTCCGCATCACTTTCGATGGTCCTCCACGGGCGGGCGAAGGCTCCCTTAGATGGCTCCTGACGCCGAAAGCTTTGCTTCCTCGCAATACGAAGTAGAGTCCGTCAGCGTTCTTCTGATTTTCCAGGCTGAGAGGTGTAGCGGGCACAGAAAAGCGCCCCGTGAAGGGCGCTAAGGAGAGTTGCGATTTGGAGCTGGTGTTAGGCGGGCTGCACGCTGGTTAGGTCGCCACGCACGACGAGTCGCACATCGTAGGCTGGCGGGTTGATGCAGGTCTGCAAGGAGATCTGGTCCGCGCCGGTCGGTCCCATTACCCATACGTCCGTTATGCCGACTTCCAGTATCTCGGAGACAGTGTATGTGTAGGTTGTGCCGTTGCTGTCGCTTATCGTGATCTGATCTCCGTAAGCCATGCTTGGCAGGGCGGCGAAGTCCATGAAGCTGCCAGTTCCTTCGTAACCCAAGACATGCGAAGCGATATAGGTGTTGGAACCCGGAACCCACGGATAGCCACTAGTAGGCGAGTGACCAGCACCGTTTCTGAGAGTGGCGTCGTCCACGCCCTCGTAGATCGGGTCTCCCGCAATACCCATCTTCGGAACCGACAAAGTCATGGCCGTACTGCCCGGAGCCGGAGCGTCTGCTATGACACC
>JBGTDE010000063.1:0-2039 GCA_041748475.1 Rubrobacteraceae bacterium
AGGAGAACGCCGGTATCTCGCTAACAGAGAGTTGTGCGATGTACCCTGGCGCGGCGGTGAGTGGATACTACTTCTCGCATCCCGAGTCAACGTATTTCGGGGTCGCTGAGATCGCGAAAGACCAAGTCCAAGACTACGCCGACCGCAAGGGAATGCCGCTCGAAGAGGCCGAAAAGTGGCTCTCTCCCAACCTATCCTACGACCCCGAAAGCCCGAACGGCGACGGAGCGACGGAAGTCCCACAGGCTGTGAGCAAGTCCGCCCGCTAGAGTCTTACTCAAACTCAACTTCTTCGAAACCTAGCGTTTTAGCGAAAGCCCGGATGGTGCTCTCAGCGTTCTGTTCAGCGGTGTCGCGGATACCATTCTCGTTTGCGGCGGCTAGAATCTTGTCTTCGGCCTCGATGCGGGCTTCTTTTACGAGATCGTCGTCCGGGCGCAGACGTAACAGTCCCTGATCCCTGTCGTAGAGCTTGGTTTTCTCTTCGTCCAGACTCGAACCGAGTAGTTCGGGTTCGGGCAGCTTTATTCGAACACGATTTTCTCCGACCTGTACATCTTCGTCCTTTATGCTGGAGAGATCCACTCCAGCCTGTACTTCACCTATGGCGAAGAGCACGACTTTTTCACCGGTGAAGGTCTGCTTTATAGCTCCACCGCCACTCTTTTTCGTGACGATCACGGATTCCGTCCATTCTATGCTTGCGAGGTTGTCCAGGTCTCTTACGCCTTCCACAACCACGGGGCTCGTCGTAGTCTGAGTGCGGGCTTCGCCGAAGATGGGGCCGAGAAGCGGCAACGCGGAGCCGTAGCGTGCTAGGCCGACACCTAGAGTCACACCCAGAACTACTATCGCTACCACTAGAGTTAGTGCGCTTCCGATTCCACTACTTTTCTTGCCCACGAATCCGCCTCCTAATGGGAAATGCGTAGATAGGATGATTCTACACGTTCGGCGTGATTCGGTAGGTATCCCCCTGCCAGAGAGATGGAAGAGAATTCTTTATGGGTCCAATCCTGGCGACTACAAGATGCGCGGGAGAATTAGGCTGTCTACAATGGCGGTTGACACTTAGGCCAGGAGGAGGTTCGGGATGGAGCAACAAGTTATGCAGGGTGCGGAGCCGTTTCGCTTTGAAGGCGGCGACGTTGGCGTGTTAGTCTCGCACGGGTTTACGGGGACGACTCAGAGCGTGCGTCCGCTAGGTGAGGCGCTCGCCTCGGAGGGCTTTACGATCGCGGGACCACGGCTCGAAGGTCATGGGACCAGCATGGAGGATCACGCCCAGAGTACGGCTTATGGTTGGATACAATCTATCGAAGCGGATCTCGCGTGGCTGGAAGAGAGTTGCTCGTCAGTTTTCTTCGCGGGTCTCTCTATGGGTGGTATGTTCTCACTCTACTTCGCCGGAACGCGCCCGGACCTGATAAAAGGCATCATCCCCATCAACGCATGCATGTACCTCGGCAACTCGGACCTCGCCCGCCTGACCTTTGATCCGCAAGCTCCACCGAGCGTTCCAGGCGTCGGCTCAGACATCAAAGCACCCGGCATTACGGAGCTTGTTTATCCAGAAGTACCCATGCCCGCCGTCAAAGAGTTTATGGCGATCATGCGGGTCACGGATGATCTCTTGCCCGCCGTCACATGCCCCGCGCTCATCCTGCAATCCCTCGAAGACCACGTCGTCCCGCCCGAGAACGGCCCACACATCCTTGAACGCCTCGGCAGCGAAGACAAAGAACTGGTCCGCCTCGAAAACTCCTACCACGTCGCCACCCTCGACAACGACAAGGAGCTTATCGCCGAGCTAACGACACAGTTTATCCGGGAGCGGACAAGTTAGACGCTACGCGGCTCTACGCCTGTATGTTCGTCTCCCGCCAGCGGGTGTTCTCCCCGACACCCTCTGCCTCCGGGAATGGCTCGCCTTTGCCTAGCTGTACCCGGATTGGGGGCAGCATCGTGCCCCGGTCACAGATGAACGTGCCGGAGTACGGTGCTTTGTCGGCGGGTTTGTGTGTTGGGCCGTAGTGTTG
>JBGTDE010000064.1:0-2151 GCA_041748475.1 Rubrobacteraceae bacterium
CAGGTCGCGTTCTCCAGCTACCGCGAGTGTCTTTGTGAACTCTGGCCGCATCTTCGATGGGCGTTGACCCCGGATTTCCTCGATTTCCGACCGTGGAACATCCATTGTCGTCCCCGGAGCCCAGTCCGATATCCGCGCCAGGCCAGCGGCGTTCTGGGCGGCCAGCACCTTCGAGCGCAGCGGCTCGGCGACCCAGCTCTTTACGTTTTTGGCGTATTCAGGGTGTAGGGCGAGGCGTTCGACCAGCAGGTAGCCTTTTGAAGCGGTCGCGTTTCGCAGTTCTTCAAGGTGGGGCCAGGGGCGTTCGGGGTTTACGTGATCCGGGGTGACGGGCGAAACTCCGCCCCAGTCGTCGATCCCGGCGTCAATGTACCGTGCGTAAGGGGGAGACCCATTGTTCCCGACATCCGCCAAATTCGGTGGGGCTTGCACGGTCATGGAGACCGGCAACAGAAGCCGAGCCAGCGCGATGGTCGCGAGCATCTCGTGCTCCGAAGGTTCGGGAGAACGCGCCATGAGCGTATTGGGCTTCGCCCGGAAGTTTTGCACGATGCACTCTTGGATATGTCCGTGGCGCTCGTGCTGCTCCCGGATAGCGAGGATGGTCTCGATCCGCTCGTCTATGGACTCTCCGATACCGATGAGGATTCCCGTCGTGAACGGGACCGAGAGATTCCCCGCCGCGTCCAGTGTGCGAAGGCGGCGTGCCGGGACTTTGTCCGGCGAAGCCCAGTGAGCCATATTCGGACCGAGTAGACGGTCCGAGGCTTGCTCCAGCATGATTCCCTGCGATACCGACACGGCTCTTAATGCCCGTACTTCTTCCTCGGAGAGAACGCCAGGATTGGCGTGTGGCAAGAGTCCCGTCTCTTCCAGGACGAGCCGACAACAATGAACCAGATACTCGATGGTCGTAGCGAATCCTAGCTCCGCCAACTCCCGCCGCGCCTCCGGGTAACGTTTCTCGGGCTTGTCTCCGAGCGTAAACAAAGCCTCCTTGCAACCGGCTTCGGATCCCGCCCGTGCGATCTTAAGCACCTCGCCTGGCGTGAGGTACGCTTTCTCGCCGGGCCGTAGTCCGTGGGCGAAAGTGCAGTAACCGCAGTTGTCGCGGCAGAGTTTCGTCAGCGGGATAAAAACTTTACGCGAGTACGTCACGCGAGGTCCGAAATGCCGATCCCGCAGGTCGGCGGCGGCCCGCATCGCCGGTTTCGGGTTCGCGTAAGCGAACGCCGCTAGTTCCTGAGCCTCCAACAGGTCGAGTCGCCCAGAGATGGATTTTTGTATTAAACCGTCGTAGCCCATGCTGCTCCTAACGACTGAGGGTGAGCAATCCCAGATATTACACCCTCGTCGAGGTTTTCTCCGCTATCGCATATCCGGGTGCTCTTATTGCTCTAGCAAGCCGTTGTTTTGAAACCCGACGAAATTTGTCGGAAATACGTTAGAATATGATCCGGCAAAGCCAAAAAACTTAACAGTAACTAAAGGAGACTCGCAGTGGAACAGGAGATACAGCAGAAAGGCTACGTGCATCCAGAGGCGTTGGTGACGACGGATTGGGTCGCCGAGCACCTGAACGACGAAGACATTCGCATCGTGGAGAGCGATGAGGACGTGTTGCTCTATGAGATCGGTCACATCCGGAACTCCGTCAAGGTAGACTGGGTCGAAGACTTGAACGATCCTCTGATGCGCGACTACCTGGACCCGGAGAAGTTCGCGAGCTTGATGGGCGAGAAGGGCATTACGCCGGACACCACGGTCGTTTTCTACGGGGACAAGAATAATTGGTGGGCGACGTACGCGCTGTGGGTCTTCCAGCTCTTCGGCCACGAGAATGTCCGCGTCATGGACGGTGGGCGCATCAAGTGGGAGGCCGAGGGCCGCGAGATGACGCAGGAAGTTCCTTCCTTGCCAAGCGTCGATTATCCGGTTCCGACGCGGGACGACTCCGGTATACGAGCCTTCCGGGAAGATGTCGAGGACCATCTGGAGGCCAGCGGTAAGCTCGTGGACGTACGGAGCCCTGGCGAGTACTCGGGTGAGTTGCTCCACATGCCGGACTATCCGCAGGAGGGCGCGATGCGCGGCGGACACATCCCGACGGCGGCGAACGTGCCGTGGGCGCGGGCCGTTCAAGAAGACGGC
>JBGTDE010000065.1:0-4474 GCA_041748475.1 Rubrobacteraceae bacterium
ATGATTGTGGGTATGGCGATCTCGGGTCTCGTGGCCTTGTGGTTGCGGAGTACCTACGGCAAGTATTCAAAGCAGATGAGCAACAGCGGTCTAACGGGAGCTCAGGCGGCCCGCATGATCCTGGACCGCAACGGCCTGACCAATGTGCGCGTCGAGCCGGTGGCCGGTAACCTGACCGACCATTACGATCCACGCAGCAAGGTCGTTCGTCTCTCGGAGGCGAACTTCTCCAAGCCGTCCATCGCCGGTGTCAGCGTCGCGGCCCACGAAGTCGGCCACGCCATCCAGGACCACAACGGATATTTGCCAATGAAGCTGCGTTCCGGGCTTGTCCCGATAGTCAACTTCAGCGGACAGCTCTGGACCCCGCTGTTCATTCTGGCGATAATCATGGGCGTCGGTACGACGATAGGTTCGTTATTTATCCAGTTGGCCGTTATCGCTTTCGCGGGTGTGTTGCTCTTCCATTTGGTGACGCTGCCGGTGGAGATCAACGCTTCCACCCGCGCCTACAGCCAGCTAACCAACTACGGCATCCTCTCGCGCAACGAGGCGAGCGGCACCAAGCGGGTTCTGTCGGCGGCGGCTGGCACCTACATCGCCGCAGCTCTCACTTCGCTGTTGACGCTGGTCTACCTGCTGCTCCTGAGCCGCCAGTAGACTCGGATCGGCAACTAAATACTCTATGAAAGGTCGGGCGGAGCATGAGCTTCGCCCTCTTTATTTCTCGATGATGCGGAAGACCTCCACGAAGGAGAACGCCAGATGAGTTTTGGGGCCGCCCGGCAAACTTCATACGCGCCGACGGCGGCGCAGGCGGTGCCGGGGGAGCGGGCGGCGTTCATTCGGATGACGTACACGCATCTGGCTGGGGCTTTTTTAGTCTTCGCTCTGCTGGAGGCTGCGTTGTTGAACGTGCCGGGCGTCGAACGGCTGGTCGGTCTTCTGACGTGGAGTTGGTTGCTAACTTTAGGATTGTTCATGGTGGTCTCGTTTCTGGCTGACCGTTGGGCTCGGTCCAATGTCTCGCGGGGGATGCAGTACGCAGGGCTCGGGCTGTATATCGTGATCGAAGCAATTATCTTTTTGCCGTTGATGTACGTGGCTAGTTCGTTCGCTCCGGGGGTTATTCCGGCGGCAGGGGTTCTTACGGCTGTCTTGTTTCTTGGTCTGACGACGGTGGTGTTTACCACAGGAGCTGATTTCTCTTTCTTGCGGGGTGCTCTGGTGATCGGCAGTTTCGTGGCGCTTGGATTAATCGTGGCTAGTTTGATCTTCGGGTTCGATCTCGGTGTGATCTTCTCGGCGGCCATGATCGGTCTGGCCGGTGGCTACATCCTCTACAGCACCTCGGCGATTATGCGCGACTACCGAACGGATCAGTACGTTGCCGCGGCCCTCTCGCTCTTCGCCAGCGTCGCCCTGATGTACTTCTACATCGTGCGCCTTCTAATGGCTCTCCGCCGCTAGAGCGGACAAAGAAATCTTCAGGGTGAATTGCTGGTCCATTCTTAGACCATCTTGTGAACTTATCTATCGCGATGCTGGTGGGCAGTGCTAGAATGCGCTCTATCATGGACGGCGTAAAGAAGATAACCAAACGCCAGCGGCGGCTACGTAACGTGGGCGAACCGCATCCCTGGGAGCCCAGGCACATGAAGCTCTCCGGGACGCGATTCGCGGAGTCTGTCACGGATCCCGCCGGGCGACGCAACCTCGCGGTGGGCGTGGTCCAACATCTGTGGCGTTCGCCGGTTCCGTTTCTAGGGTTCTATCCGCCGGAGGGTGTGAAGGTCACGGAGAATCGGGTCTACACCCCGACTTCGCCGAAGCTCGTGGACGACACCGATTACCTTGCGGGGGCTGAAGCGCACAAGCAGGCGTTCGCCAAGGATCTCTCCGAGGGCATGGTTCCGACGGGTCTGTTGCCCGGATACTTCGATGTGCCGACCGACGAAGGATGGAGCATGACCCTGGATCTTCCTTCCAGGAGACTCGAATTGGCGGATGCCTGGGGGATGGCTTCCGAGCACGAACTTTCGGGGGATATCGCGCCGTTTGTGTGGGCGTATCGCTACTGTGGGTTCTGCATCGTTACCATCTTTGACAAGGATATCGAAGCTCTGCGCGACGACCTGCTGTTCGTCGCCAAGCGCGAAGGCGTATCGTTGAGGTGGGGTCGGACAGCTGCTTGAGGGCTGTGGCGTTCGGCGAGGTGTCTTAGTGGGTATAATGGTTGTACTTGAGGGTATACGGAAAGTTAGTCTCATAAGTTCGCTAGAGAGGTGGTCGTAAACATGCTGATGAAGCACGATACCGGAGGTTTCGCCGCCACTAGCGCACCGGAGGGTTTCGGTGTTGAGGATTTCGAGGCTGCGGGCCTCAGGGTGGTGGAGCGTCGGTTTGGGGCTAAGGATATGATCTTCGCTCCTGGCGACCGCGACGACCAACTCTATTTCCTGCTCTCCGGGACGATTCGGCTCTACAAACTTTACGGCGCATATAAAGAGGCGACCACCGCGATGTTGCGCGAGGGTGGCATCTTCGGAAAGCTAAGCCTCGTCGAAGGCCGCTGGCAGGATGTCTTCGCCGAAGCCGTTACCGATGTGAGCGTCGCGAGCATTCGGAAAGACTCCATCGAGCGTTCCGTCAAGACCAATCCAGACTTCGCCCTGAAGCTGTTCTCGTCGTTCGCCGAGCGTCTGCGTCAGTCCGACGAGGTGATAGAGAGCCTGCTGCACCGGGAGGTCTCCACGCGATTGGCTACTCTGCTGATGAACTTGGGTGAGCGTTTCGGGGAGAACGGCGGCGTTGGGATCACGGTCAATGTTCGACTCACGCATCAGGATCTCGCGAACATGATCGCCTCTACCCGCGAAGCTGTCTCGAAGGTTATGAGCGAGTTCCAACGCGACGGCGTTATAGAGACCCGAAACCGTCGCATAGTCATCCTGGACCGCGAAGTTCTCTCCGAGCACGCCGGACCTTCTGGACTGCTGGTCGACGGACAAATCTCGATCTAGATCCGTCTGTCTTGGCCGGACCAGCTGATGAGATCCGCACTTTCGCTCCTGAGCACGCGAACGGCTGCGCCAAACTTTACGCGGCGACCTTCGGAGAAAAACCGTGGCACGAAGCCTGGACGGAAGACTCGGCTCGCGAACGACTCTCGCAGGCAACCGACAGCCCGAACTTCTACGGTCTCGTGGCCCTGCGCGGCGGTGAGGTAGTCGGCCTGGCGTTCGGATACCGGCGACGAAGGCCCGGCGGAGACTTTTACTTCCTGGACGAGATGTGCGTAAGCTCGGATGCGCGGGGGAGTGGAGTCGGCAACTGGCTAATGGCCCGACTGCGCCAAGACCTGGCCGAAGCCGGAGTAGTCCGAATAGTGCTGCTAACCACCGGAGGCGGACGAGCGCGGCACTTCTACGAGAAAAACGGCTTCCAAGTGGACGACAGCTGGGTACTCATGACCCGCGAACGCCAACCCAGTGACACCTGAGGAGCCGGTTAGCCGGTCAGAAAAATCTGACAAGCTGAAGTGCTGGTTAGCTGACACGCTTCACTTACTCTCGACGCTTTAGAATACGCTTGTGGACGGGTATGAGAAGACATCTGGCGACCGTTGGAGCTGGGTCTTTGTCGTGTATGTCTTTGGGTTGCTGGTTTTGGGGATGTTTACGGTTGGTCGCATTGGGGTGACCTGGGATGAGCCTAACTATTTTGGTTCTTCGTTGTCGTATCTTCAGTGGTTCGCGCATGTAGCGACCGAGCCTTCGGATTGGTGGGCTTCCATAGATCGATACTGGCGCCCGAGCCACGAAGCGCCGCCGTTTCTGAAGCTTTGGGCTGGGCTGTTCGCGGGCGTCGGGGCGTTGGGTTTTGGAACCGAGGATCTCGCGAGTATCGGGAACGCTTACAGGATGGGGTCTTATGTTCTTTTTCTGCTCGCGGTTGTGGCGGCTTTCCGGTTCGCTCGTCGGGAGTTTGGGTTTGAGGCGGCCTGGGGGACAGCTATCAGCTTGCCACTCGTTCCGGTTTTGTTTGGTTTCGCCAGGCTTGGACAGTTGGATGGAGCGGTGGCTTTCTTGTATCTGATCTCAGCCCTAGCCATCCACGATCTACTTCTCCGTACCATCGGACGCCGACAAATCGTCTGGACCGGCATCCTGATCGGGCTGGCCTTCGCCACCAAACTGAACGTCTTCCCCCTGATCCCGGCTGCTCTGCTGATGATCGCGATCTACCGCCCCGGATGGCCCGCCGTGACTCGATTCTTGACGAGTCTTTTACTGGGAGCGGTGGTGTTCTTCGGGATGTGGCCGTGGCTTTGGCGTGACCCCATCGGACGGACGTGGGAGTTTGTGACCTGGGCGAGCGGTCTCCAGGATGAACGCTTCACCTACTACCTCGGCACGCTCTGGGCGGGTGCGCCCTGGCATTATCCAGTCGTGATGCTGGTCGCTATCGTGCC
>JBGTDE010000066.1:0-3510 GCA_041748475.1 Rubrobacteraceae bacterium
GGCTTCCGGTAACCCCAGTTCCTCGAACTTAGGCACCCCGAAGGGAATAAACCTCATCACGATGGACGTGGACCCCCGCTGCTTGAAAGCATTGACTCGGAAGCGGCCCACTCCCCCTACGGAATACGAGAAGTCCGCCTCTCCTTCCTCCTTATACTCCTCGATCACTTCATCGGGAATGATCTCGTGCAAGACACGATCCGTATCGGACGGACTCAAAACTTCATGCTCCGGCAAACTGTTGAGCAAGCCGTCCACCCGAAACATCGGTGGCGCACCGACCTTCAGGTGAAGGTCACTTCCACCCAACTCCACCAATTTGCTTACCAAAGCGTCGATAGTATTCGTCTCTAACACGAGCGAACTCCTTCTCTGTTTTATATCCGATGTCGCCTACTTGTCTATTATCGTCCCCGCGCCAGCTTCGCTTTAGTATCCCTCTGAGATATCCCCTTGAAATAGCGGCTTTTGCAGAATAACTCTATCTGAACCTTAAACTAACCTAACCTTTTACTAATGGTTAATGCAAATTTTACCTGGAGGTTAAGAGAGGCTCCAATATCAAGATGTGGTGGCGATCCCCTGGGCTCGGGCGGCATATCGTGTCTGAAAGTTTGAGAACCCTGAAAATGCTTTAGGTATAAGGATTGTAGCGGGGTTGCGCGTTGTGCCGGCGGGTGTTAGATATGCGTCTTGACTGGTTCCAGCGACCTGCGGCTTGGATGAAGTCGGGGTTTATGGTTGGGATCCGTCCTGGGACCTCACCGATGGGGAGGGGTGGTGAGGTCCGGTTTCATGGCTTCTGGATGGGAGAAGCTCGGCGTCCGGTCAATGGATCGGGCGCTTTGTTTTTACGCGAAGATTGGGTTGGCGGTGCTGGCGTAGGCCGTCAACCAGTGGAGGTCTTCCTCGGTGAATGGCTCGGAGGAGTTCCGGGAGGCGTAGACGACTCCTACGGTATGTTCGCCGCGCATTACAGGGACGGCGAGCGAGTTGGCCCAGCGGGTATTGGTTCGGGCCTGGGGAAGTCTGCGTGGGCCGGTCACGGTCAGGGTCGGATGGGAGGTTTTCGCTACCAGCTCGACTACGCTTCGGTCGGCGGTGGTGAGGGCGTTGTCGGATTCGGTGCGGGTTAGGGAGAGTAGTTCGGGGAGTTGCACGAAGTCCACGCGGTCGGCTTTGAGCTCGTTTCGGATGTCTTCGGAAATCTCTTCCGGTGAGACTGTGGGGTCCAGGCAGCTTGGAAGCGAGGGTCGGAAGATTAGTCTGGAGGATAGAAAGAAATTCACGCCTGTGGCGGCCACGATGCCGAGAAAGTTGAAGAGTACGTAGTAGGGGAAAGCGTCCGAGACGTATTTGATCAGGGGGTAGAACACCGCAAAGTTTGCGCCGATACCCACGATCGCCACCGGGTACGCTAGTGCGCCGCGCAGCAAGAAGTGGATGCGGCTCGAATGCCGGATGTCGCGCCAGGTAAAAGCGTTGTTTAGCAGAAAGTTGCTCAGGATAGAGAGGCCCACGGCGAACATCCAGGCAATCACCTTGTGGGCGTCGAAATACTCGGCCAGCGTGATCAGGACGGCATTGTTGACCAACACCCCGGAAGCTCCGACGAGAGCGAACTTCCAAAATCGACCCGCTGACGGAACATACAGAAACAGGCTCATGATGTGCATGAGGTACTCCAAGCCTTGTTTCATGCTCGCCTTCGAGACTCCGGCGTTTCGAGCCTGGAACTCGAACGGCACTTCGACCACCTTCATCTCCGGCGCGCAGACGAGAATCTCCAGCAGTATTTTGAACCCTGTTGGTCGGAATTGGATCCCACTGATCGAGTCGCCCCGCACCAGAAAGAACCCTGTCATAGGATCGCTCGTCTTCCGAGCTTCCTTGAAAACAACCTGAGCCAGATACTTGCTCCCAACTGACACAGCCCGTCGTACTGGTCCCGACAGCCCCTCGTAGCCGCCGCCTGGCGCGTACCGGCTCGCTACTACGACATCCGCTTCAGACGATCCAGCGACTTCGAGCATCTCACGCAACTTATCCGGCGGGTGCTGGAGATCCGCATCCATCACACAAATGTACGCGCCCCGCGACCCGCCCGCAGCTTCTATGCCAGCGGTGACGGCGGTGGAGAGACCCCCTTCGCGCGCAGCGTCTACGCGGTGGATCAGGTCGATTCGCTCATCACCGCCCGCGAGACTCCGTATTACTTTTGGTGTCTCGTCGTTGGAATCGTCTACGAAAAGTATCCGATAGTCGATCCCCGCAAGGCTCTCGCCAACCTCACTTACGAGTCGGGGAACGTTCTGGGCTTCGTTGCGTGTCGGAACTACTACGGTCAACACCGGTCCAGCCGACGCATCTCGCCGCCCGACCTCGTTACCTGTGCCCAATGTACGCTTCTCCGTTCCCATGATCGCACTAGGCTAACATACACCGCAAATGCAACGAAACCGCAACCGGAGGCAACGACATCTCAGAGACCACTAAAGACCATAAACGAGCCCACGTCCTTATCGCCGGAAGAGTCCAGGGTGTCTTCTTCCGAGACTCCACTCGCCAACAAGCCAACCGCCTCGGCCTGACCGGATGGGCCATAAACCTCCCCGACGGGCGCGTCGAAGCGGTCTTCGAAGGCCCGGAGGATGCCGTCCGCGAAGCAGTCGATTGGTGCGCCTACGGCCCGGAGCAAGCCCACGTCAACGATGTATCCACAGAATACGAACCACCCGAAAACCTTTCTGGATTCGAGGTCCGTTGAAACCCAAACACGCCATCCCATCCAACCTCGAAAAATTACTTCAGCGCGAAAACATCCGAGTAACTGGAAACCGGGAGATCCCAAACGCCACCCAATACGACCTGGCCCGCTCAAACGACACCGCGAAACTAAACGTCTACCACACAGGAAAAATATCTACCGGAGGTAAAGCTTCAAGGTTGCGAGAATCCTTGGAAAGTTGGCGAACGTCCAGCGGAGGTGGAAAAGTCGGTAGCTCGAAAGCCATAACGAAGACCGGAGCTTCTCGCTCCGGACCACTCCTTGAAGGCACGCCTCGTCTCGGTATCGACGAGGCAGGTAAAGGCGACTACTTCGGGCCTATCGTCTGCGCGGGAGTGCGGATATCCGGCGTAGAGGCTGCACAAAACCTGAAAGAGATAGGTGTCAGGGATTCCAAGGACCTC
Organism: Rubrobacteraceae bacterium; assembly: GCA_041748475.1. Lineage (GTDB taxonomy): Bacteria > Actinomycetota > Rubrobacteria > Rubrobacterales > Rubrobacteraceae > JACDDK01. The sequence continues at coordinate 3,193 of JBGTDE010000066.1, forward strand.
TCGCTCGCGCAGGTGAGACGGATGGCCGAACGCATCTCAGACGCCGTAGGAGATGGGAATTTCGACATCGTATGCCTCTCGCCTCGCGAGTATGAGGAGCGACGCTCGGCGGCTGGAAACGTTAACAAATTGCTCGGCGAGGTCGATGCTGGAATTGTACGTAAACTTGCAGTAGAGATTGAGGTTGTTGTGGTGGATCAATTCGCGCCTGCTGCCCGGTCCTATGTGGTGTCTTCGGTGCCTGATGGCGTGCGTCTGGAGGTTCGGACGAGGGCGGAAGATGATGCGGCGGTTGCGGCGGCTTCTATTGTGGCGCGG
>JBGTDE010000067.1:0-2406 GCA_041748475.1 Rubrobacteraceae bacterium
AGATATGCGTCGGGCTTACGGATCTTCATGTTCTCGAAGAAGACCGAGTCGAGTTCCGGCGCGTAGTTCTGCCCCGTATGCAGGAGAGTGTGATCGGTCAGCCGATCCAGCTTATCTATGATGAGGCTGAGACGAATAATCTCCGGGCGGGTGCCGAGGATCGTCAATACTTTCAAACGGGGCTTCCGACTTTGTCGATGTATCCAGCGTCCTTGAGGAACTCCACAACGCCCTCGAAGTCCATTAGAGCGCGTTTCGAGGAATACTCGCGGTCTATGGCTGGATTATCCGGCGGCCCGCCGGAGACTTCGGGTAGGATCGAGGCTATGGCGTAGTAGCTATCGCGAAGCGTACCGCCCCGCTCGACGCTACGAGCAGCTTCCTCCTCGGAGATCATGATCTCGTGGACTTTCTCACCGGGACGGATGCCAACCTCCTCGACCGGGATGTCTTGGTCCCCGATCATGGCTTTAGCGACATCCTCCATACGAACCGCCGGGAGCTGGGGAACGAAGATCTCCCCCCGCTTACCGTGCAGCACACAATCCAGAACCGTATCCACCGCCTGGTCCAGGGTCAGCAAGAAACGAGTCATCTCTCTCGTCGTAAGGGTAACGGGACCACCTTTGAGGATTTGATCCCGGAAGAAAGGTAGGGCGGAACCTCGCGAGGAGACGACGTTTCCGTATCGGACGCAGAGGAAGTCCACGTCTTTCTGTCCGATGTTGCCCTCAAGGATTACGCGCTCCTGCACGGCTTTTGTCATACCCATAACGTTCACGGGCTTGCAAGCCTTGTCCGTCGAGATCCCAATGACCATCTCGACCGGCGTATCGTGAGAGCGTATCGCCCGAACGAGGTTGTTGGCACCATCCACGTTGGTACGGACGGCTTCATAAGGGAAGTATTCACACGAGGGAACCTGTTTGAGGGCGGCGGCATGAAACACGATCTCCGCGTTGCGAACCGCCGGTACGAGGGCCGAGTAGTCACGCACGTCCCCAACCCGGAACTCCAGCAACTCCTCGAAGTTGTTGTAGAAGATGTCCTGGGTGGCGGACTTCTCGTTCATCCAATCCGCCTTCATCTGGTGGTGCTTTCCCTCGTCCCGAGAGAAGACCGTAACGCTCGCCGGGTTTCCCATCGCTCCACTGAGCACGCGGCGAACGAGGGGTTTCCCCAGAGAGCCCGTACCGCCCGTTACCAGCACGCGCTTTCCTTCGAGAGCTTTGTTCTCTATCAAACTTCGTCTCCCCGTCTCCGACGCGCCTCGTCGCCAAGCTCCGTCAACATCTCGTTCCATCCGGGCGCATGATACCCAGTAGCCTCCTCGAATGCTAATCCTGACAAGCTCCGATCTATGCGAACGGAGTCGTCCGCGACCAACCGCACGTCTTCCCGCCCGAGGGCTGCTGCGAAACGGGTGAGGAGATCGTATTTGTTTATAGGCTCCGAAGCCACCTGCCAAACACCGTGGAGATCCGGATGTTCCACCAGCACCCGCTCTATGACTCGGCTCATCTCCGCCGTTGTAAGCCCCGTATAGATGGCACGAGTGAAGCCGCGCACCTCTCCTTTCTGAGCCAGGAACCACTCCACGAGGCTTCCCTTACGCGAGAGCTCCAACCCGATAATAGACGTGCGAAGCGTGACACAACCCGGCTCGCCAACCTCGCCGAGGAGCTTAGTCCTGCCATACAGGTCTTCAGCATCCGGGATGTCTTGCTCGGTGTAACCACCTCGCCTGCCGCTGAACACGCAGTCGGTGCTCATGTGTATTAGACGCGCTCCCGCAGCTCGACAGAGGACGGCTAGACGATGCGGAAGCAGAGCATTTATCTCAAGGCTCGGAATGTACTCCTTAGCCGCTCCCCGCTGCTTTATGATCCCGACGGCGTTCACCACCGCGTCAGGCCGGAAATCCGCTATTACCTGCATGAGACGGTCGAAGTTCAGTACCTCCACACCGGAGTAAGCGGTCTCGGGATCGAAGAGTTCGTACTCTGAATAGGCGGACAGCTCGCGTCGGAGCGTGACCCGCACCTCGTGACGTTCGCGGAGGTGTGTGAAGAGCCGATGCCCGAGCATGCCGTCGCCACCGAGGATCAGAATACGCAAAGCTACGCCTTGTCCGAAACGAGATCCCGCATCCAACCTTCGAGCTGGTCCAAAAGTTTTCCTCGTTCGAAGTGCTGCTCGAAGTATTCTCTGCCGCTGCGCCCCATCTCGGCCCGACGCTCCGGGGACATCCGGTACATTTCGAGCACCGCTTCCGCAAGAGCCTCCGCGTCTTGGGCCGGTGAGGTCAGGCCCGCTCCCGACTCGTAGACTACCCGAGCCCCCTCGCCATCCAGGGAAGCCAGGATCGGACGCCCCGAAGCCAAATAGGATTGGATCTTACTCGGT
>JBGTDE010000068.1:0-2547 GCA_041748475.1 Rubrobacteraceae bacterium
AACTTGCACATCATCGACGGCGACACTATCTACGTGGCTCAGTTCGCCATCGTCGCCAATGGTCGCTACTACGGCGGCGAACTTCAGACCGCCGAGGATGCCTCGCTCACCAGCGGCAACTTCGAGCTCGTGCTGGTCGAACGAGTAAGCACCCTGTTCCGGGCGGATGTCTTTACACGAATCCTGGCCCGCAGCCCGCTCGACAAATCCGTCAAGTCCGTCAAGACCAAAGAACTCCGAGCCCGCGCTCCTGGCTCCGACGTACCCGTTCAGATAGACGGCGAAGTCTGGGGCCGTCTCCCGATGAGCTTCCGCATCGAACCCGCCGCCATAAACGTCATACGCTGAGCTTTAGGTTCTCTCCGGCAGAGCGAGCCGCAAGCCGAGAGCTATTAGCACGCATCCAGTAACGCGGTTCAGCACTCTTGCGTAGGCCGGGCGGCTGGAGATCCTGTCTCCAAGATATCCAGAGAAGTACCCGAGCCCGCTGAAGATCATCCAAGTCAGAAACGCAAATACCAGTCCGAGCATCAGTAGTTGCAAGCCACTCGCGCTCTGGTTAGCGAACTGCGGCAGGTAGGCTAGGAAGAATATGGCGATTTTGGGATTCAACACGTTCGAGACAACAGCCTGTGAGAATACTTTTCTCGACCCCACCGGTGGGGCATCTTCCAGAACAACGAGCGTCTCCTTACTCAAGAAAGCCTTGATCCCGATGTAGATCAGATAAGCCGCGCCTACGTACTTGACGACCGAGAACGCCACCACCGACTGCGCGAGCAACGCCGATAATCCGACCGCCGCAAAGATAGAATGACAGACAAGACCGACGCTGGCACCCGCAGCCGAGATCATCGCCGCGCCACGACCTAGCGTAATACCCCTAGTGAGCACCAGGATGTTATCCGGCCCAGGCGCAACGATCACGACCAGCGAAGCCATTAGGAATAGCAACGACTGATTGTCCAAGCTCATGACCTTTCCTTATGGACTCATCTCGCAATCACGGATCTCTGCGCCGCCGGGAAATTACTCCACCGTCACGCTTTTGGCGAGGTTGCGGGGCTTGTCGACGTTGAGGCCGCGGTTTTTGGCGACTCCGTAGGCCAGGAGTTGCAGTGGGATGCTCGCTACCAGTGGAGTAAGTATCTCCGGGGAGCCCGGTACAGGTAGCGTGGCTTTCGCTATTCGCGCGGCTTCCGCATCGTCTTCGCGGCCTACGACTATTACATTGGCGCCACGAGCTATGGTCTGCTCGACGTTTGAGAATGTTTTGTCGCGGGTCAGTCCTTCGCCCAAAATGGCGATGACGGGACATTGCTCGTCCACCAGGGCTATCGGGCCGTGCTTCATCTCCCCGGAGGGGTAGCCTTCGGAGGGGAGGTAGCTGATCTCCTTTAGCTTCAAAGCTCCTTCCATCGCGACCGGATACAAAGATCCACGTCCCAGAAACAACGAGCACCGCGCATCCTCGAAGACATCCACGGCGGGCTGAATGCGTCCCTCCAACATCCCCAGAGCCTCCTCGACTTTCTCCGGTGCGAGCCTCAAGCCTCGTCCCAATTCCTCGCGTTCTACTTTGGAGAGCGTGTCGCGTACCCGAGCGAATTCAAGAGCCAGGAGATCCAGAATGGCTACCTGAGTGACGAAGGCTTTGGTTGACGCTACGGCGATCTCCGGTCCCGCCTTAGTTAGCAGCACAGCGTCGGCCTCTCGCGTAAGCAGCGAGCCCTGAGTGTTGGTGATCGCTAAAACCTTCGCCCCGAAGTTGCGGGCGGCCTGGACCGCCGCTAAGGTGTCGCTCGTCTCGCCGCTCTGGCTTATGGCGATTACGAGGGTTCGCTCGTCGCCTATCGGGTCGGAATATCGGTACTCGCTGGCGACGGCGACCTCAACAGGGACGCGAGCGAATTTCTCGATGGCGTTCTTGCCGAGTAGACCGGCGTGAAGTGCCGTCCCGCAGGCCACGACCACAACTCGATCCACTTCGGAGAGGTCGATGGTCATCTCCGAGAGGTCCACGTCGCCATCCACGCCGATGCGACCTAGGAGCGTCGCTCCGAGAGCTGCGGGCTGCTCGTGGATCTCCTTGAGCATGAAGTCTTCGTAGCCGCCAAGTTCTACAGCGTCGGCGTCCCAGTCGACCGCGAACGGCTCCCGCTCAAGACTCTCGCCCGCCAGCGTGAACAACTCGACGCTCGAATCAGTGATCTCCACGATCTCATCGTTCTCTATAACCAGAAACTCCCGCGTCTCCCCGAGCAATGCCTGAACCGCGCTCGCCAGAAAATTCTCTCCTTCGCCGAGCCCAACCACGAGCGGACTCTGATGCCGAGCCGCCACGACCGTCTCCGGCTCCATGACACTTACCGCCGCCACCGCGAACGAGCCTTCGAGCCGCATCAACGACTCGGACAAAGCCTCCCGCAACGAGACACCCTCCTCGACCTTCTCGGCGAGCAGATGCGCTATGACCTCGGTGTCGGTCTCGGACTGGAACTCCCGCCCCCGACCCTCCAACTCAGCCCGCAACTCCTCATGATTCTC
>JBGTDE010000069.1:0-7338 GCA_041748475.1 Rubrobacteraceae bacterium
TAATTGACCGGCGTGAGGTCGGGGAGATATAGGTGAAGGGAAGGAGTGGCCGTGCCGAACGTGCGTGTTGCAAGAGAGATAAGTCGTGGCGGCTTCTTGCGGATGGGTGGGGTCGGACTCGCGGGGGCGGCGTTTTTGGGGAGTGGAGCATTGGCCGGTTGCGGCGGTGGGAGCGAGGGAGGCGAGGGTGAGATCATGTTTTCCTGGATCCCCGAGCAGACCGGGACTCTGGAGAAAATGATCCAGCGTTACAACCAGGAAAACAAAGACGGTGTCACCGTCAAATTTCGCGAGATGCCAACTGACAGCACCCAGCACTTCGACAAGCTCCGCACCGAGTTTCAAGCGGGTAGCGACAGTATAGATGTGATCGGGGGCGATGTCATCTGGCCCGCCCAGTTCGCCGCGCCCGGCTACTACCTCGATCTCTCCGACCGTTTCACAGAGGAGATGCGAGACGAATACCTCGACGAAACAATTCAACAATAATGTCAACAAGGAAATTTCCCCCGAAAAAGCTCTCACAGCACTCCAAACCGAGATGCAAAAAGTCATCGAACAAGGCGAGAGCCAGGGTTGAAACTCGCAGCTAGCTAGTACGGTCCAGTTCGGAGTCCAGAAATTCGGACGCATCTTCCGGGGAGAGAGGTTCCGAGAAGACGTAGCCTTGGGCCAGGTCACAATTCAATCGTCGGACGTGGTCGAGTTGTTCCTTCGTCTCGATCCCGTGGGCGACCACGTTCCACCCGAGGATTCCCGCGAGTTTCACGACGAACTCCACGATCATCTCGTTCGCGGGCTCTGTGTCTATGTCCCGGAACAACTGTTGGTCCAGTTTTATAAAGTCCAGCGGCAGGCGCTTGAGGTAGGTCAACGAGGAATAGGCCAAGCCGAAACCATCCATGACGATGTTAACGCCGGTCTCCTCGATGTCCCGCAGTCTCTCAACAGCGTCTTCGGCATCGTACATCAGGGCTTTTTCTGAGATCTCCAGCGATACGAGCTCTGGACGGGCGCCACTCTCCTTGAGCGCCGCGACGACGCTAGAAGGCAGCTTGCCTTGACGGAAATGGCGGGGCGAGAGATTGGCGCACACTCTCGGAATGGAACGACCAGCGTATCTGTCTTGCCACTTCTTTCCCTGGAGGCAGACCTCGCGCAAAACCCACTCTCCAAGCAATACATCCAGACCTATCTCTTCGACCACTGGGAGGAACTCTCTAGGCTCTAGCAGACCTCGCTCGGGATGCCGCCAGCGCAGAAGGGCTTCCATTGAGACGGTCCTCCCGGTCTCCAGTGATATCTTGGGCTGATAGTAGAGTTGAAATTCCTCTCGCTCCAGAGCTCTCCGGAGCCCGCCTTCCACATCAAGGCGTTCCAGGGCATCGTTGCTCATATTCGTGTCAAAGATCTCGAAGCGTCCCTTGCCTTGCTGTTTTGCGGAGTAGAGCGCCCGGTCGGCATCCTTCAGAAGTTCTTCTGGTTCGTAAGGTGGGGTGTCGGCGATGGATACGCCGATACTTGTCCCAGTGTACACCTCGTGCCCGTCGACCTCGAAAGGTTCGAATAAACGAGCCGTTATACGTTCAGCCGCTCTTGATATATCGTTCGTGTTGGCGACGTTGCCCAGCAGGACAGCGAACTCGTCTCCTCCCAAACGGGCTACTGTGTCCTCGGGCCTCACGCAGTCCTTGAGCTTCTGACCCACCTCCACCAGCAGTTTGTCACCAACATCATGGCCCAAAGAGTCGTTTACCGCCTTGAAGTTGTCCAAGTCTATGAACAGCACGGCCATGAGCTCCCGGTGACGTTCCAGGCGGGCAATCGCGAGATCAAGCCGGTCTCTAAACAGCGAACGGTTGGCAAGGCCGGTAAGAGGATCATGGAACGCTCGCTCCTCCATACGCTGCTCCAAGAACTTGCGATCTGTTATGTCCTGATAGAGCGAGACGAAGTGATCCGGGTTGCCTTCGGAGTCCCGTACCAGGGTGACGCTGGAAATTGCCCAGACTTCGCGTCCGTCGGATCTTACGTAGCGTTTCTCAATAGTGTGCGTGTCTTTGTCGTCTTTGAGAGCCAGGCAAAAGCGATTCACGCTAACTGCTTTGTCTTTGGGATGCGTCACCTCGGTGGTGGTCTTCGTGATGAGCTCTTCTTCGGAGTAGCCGAGAATACGGCACAGCGAACTATTAACGCGCAGATAACGCCGATCGAGGTTGATCAGCGCTACGCCGAGAGGAGCGTTCTCGAAAGCCCCTCGGAAACGCTCCTCGCTCCCACGAAGCTGCGCCTCGGCTTCCTTGAGTTGCGTGATATCAGAGAGCACGCCCTGCCAGTGTAGAGGCTTACCCTCAGCGTCGCGCACCAAGACCGCCGCATCCTGCAGCCACACCGTGCGACCATCGGCGGCGAATACCCGGTACTCCTGGTCGAAGAAACCTCCCTCTTTACCCGCAGCTTCACCCTCCAACACCCGATCACGGTCTTCGGGGTGCAAGATCTTCGACCAGTAAAAAGGGTCATTTTGGCAGGTGTCTGGAGGGTATCCGAGCATCTGCTCTAGTCTTGGACTATCGTATATTGTGGCGGAGGTCTCTACGTCCTCAATGTAAACGACCACCGGTACGTGCTCGACCAGAGTACGAAAACGCAGTTCGGCCTCTTTCAATCGCCGCTCGTCGAGCTTGCGTTTGGTGATGTCCCGCGAGTTGACGACCATGCCACCGATGACACCGTGTAACTGGTTACTGGCGACCGACTCTACGTAACGCCAGTCGCCGTTTGCGGCTTTGAAGCGATACTCCTCAGGTGGACTGGTGGCTGAACCACCCACCATACGCTCGAAGCTCTCGCGAACACGTGCAACATCGTCCGGATGAATAAAATCGAATACGTTGTAATCGACGAGATCTTCGCTCGCGTATCCTAGTATTCTCCCTACGGACGGGCTCATGTAGCTCATAGTTCCATCGGCGGAGACCACCGAAACCATGTCGGAGGCATTCTGTATAAGTGCGCGGAACCGCTCCTCACTCTTTCTTACGGACTCCTGAAACTCTATACGCTCGGTAATGTCCGAGAAGATACCTTGCCAAAACGCTGGCTGCCCATTGGGATGGCGCTTGAGTATGGCCTCGTCCCGGACCCATACGGAGTGGCCGTTGGCGTGGAGCATACGATACTCTATCCGGAACGGTTCTCCGGTTTCGTTGGTTCGTTCGTTTTCGGCCAACACGCGCTCGCGGTCGTCGGGGTGAAGGAGATCATGCCAAAAATACGGCTCCGTGCAGAACGCCTCGGGAGGGTAGCCCAGCATCTCTTCGACGTGAGGGCTCCGGTATAGAGCTGTATTAGAAGCGTCGACATCGTCTATGTACAGGACAACAGGCATATGGTCGACCAACGACCGGTAGGGCTCCTCGGCATTCTCCAAGACATCCTGAGCTTTCTTACGCTCGGTCACATCCTCCAGCATCAGCGCAACCTCGAACACGCTACCGTCTTCGTCCACTACCGGATGTACGAACCCCCGGATCCAACGTTTCTCCCCCTTAGAACCGAATTTTGCTGGATCGTACAAGAGCGTCGGTGTGATGACGGTCTCACCTTCGATGCCACGCCTCACATACTCCAACAATCCCGTGTCTCGCAGCCGCTCGTCCTCAAATAGATTGACTTTTCTTTCGTCCCCAGGCTCTATCCCCCACAACTCGTCCCAGGACTCGTTGGTGAGTAGAGAGCGTCCCTCCTGGGTGGCGACGTGAAAGCTCAAAGGCGACTGCTGGATCAACTTTCGCATACTATCTTCAGTGGTATTTTTCGGTTGGTTTTCCAACTTTTCTTGCTCCACTTTCAAAGATGTTCGTACTTGTGGATACACACTTGCAAGCGCGTTCGTGTCGGGCTGGCATGATTCACGATCTTTCACCCAAAGTTCCCCGTATCGCAAAACACAATCGCTTCCATTTTACACGGCGGCACTGTAAAGTCCTATACAGAACTGTATAAATAAATCCATACGGTTTTGCAGTGTTTCCCCAGATCACGAGATGTTAACATTGTTTTGAGACGGTTGTGTGGCTTCGGGCCGGGTCGTTTTCCCGGCTAGTTTCAAGAATGACATATCCACTGATCTTTGGTCGGGTACGGTGCGTACACTTTTGGATACAAAAAGAATTTCGGGGACGGAAGTTGTGAAAACAGAAACACACGAACATATGGACAATGCGGATAGAGATAAGCTTACTCATCTGGTTTGGGTAGACTGCCCTTACCCTCTTCTGAGGATAGGTCTCTCAAGTACCTTGGTGGGATCAGCCCGCGTACACGCAGGCTCCGAGGCGCCATCCACGGACCCCGATGCCGTGATCTTCGGCACTGGAGGGGTGGAAGGCTTGCTGGAGGGCATGAAGCGGCACCGCAAGCTTCATCCTCAAGCTGTGGTGCTCGTAATGGGCTTGTATCTGGATCTTTCGGCAGCCCGCAGCGCGTTGCGAGCCGGAGCAAGGGGCTACATACACGCTGGCATGATGCCGGATCAGATAACGCGTGCCGTGGAGATCGCGATGCGAGGCGAGATCGTCGCTCCGCGGGCGCTTCTGGAGTACCTGATCTCGGATCCTGAGATCCCCAACATCAACATCTTGTCACCTCGCCAGCGTGAGATCATAGACCTCGTAGCCGAGGGTATGAGCAATGCCCAGATCGCAAGTCGCCTCTTTCTTTCGGAGTCCACGATAAAGCAACACCTCAGAGCCGCTTACAAGGCTCTAGGCGTTCGCAACCGCTATGAAGCCGCGAGGCTCCTCCAAAACGGCAGCCAAAGCTCGCTACTGGAAGACCCAGCCACCTAAGAAATCAAGAATCCTCAGCAAGGCCGGAGTGCGAAGCCTCGGGTTTCAAGCCATTACGTCTCTCCGACTTGTCGGATTCGAGGTGGGAAGCCGCACCGAAACATCCCTGCGGTTTAGCTGAGCGGATCTCGCTCGTCCAGATAGAACCGTAGTTCGAGCAGCCCCGGAGTGAGAGGGGGGCTTTGTCGAGCCGCTAAAGTTTTCTCCCAAGTGTGCCGATAAAAGTACTGTCAGTCATGGAGACGGTGTCTCCACTGCGAAAAGGCAAACCCGTCGTGAGACGGGGACGCAAAGCCAACGGACCTCACGAAGGTAGCCGGGCCGCCGAACAGGGAGAGCTATGAGCTTCAACAAATGTATTGCCACCGCCGCAGTACTCGCAATATCTGTCATCACCGCCGGTACACAACCGGCCCACTCCGAGAATGCCGTCAAGGACGCTCCTGACTTCGCTCCCGGACGGATAATCGTCAAGCTGGAAGACCAAGCCTCGTCGGGCGATCTAGCGTCGCTCAACCGCAGGAACGATGCCCGTGTCGAAGAGAAACTAACTCTGGATGGCCTCAGCGTCGTAGACCTTCCCAAAGACCTCTCCGTCACAGAAGCCGTCCGACGCTATGAGGGCTCGCCCAGCGTCGAGTACGCCGAGCCAGATTATGAAGTCTATGCTCAGGAGACGGTCACACCCAATGACTCCAGTTTCCCAAAGATGTACAACCTCAACAACACGGGACAAACTTACGGCAGCGTGGTCGGAACCCCTGATGCTGACATAGACGCACCGGAAGCGTGGAGCATCACGACCGGAACAGCCAGCACTGTCGTTGGCGTTATAGATACGGGAGTCGACATAAATCACCCGGACTTGCGCGAAAACGTCTGGACCAATCCCGATGAGATCGCGGGCAACAACAAGGATGACGACGGGAATGGCTACGTAGACGATATACACGGTTGGGACTTCTATCACAACGACAACTCGGTATTCGACTCGGCGACCGATGATCGGCACGGCACCCTGGTATCGGGCATCATCGGAGCTAAAGGCAACAACGGCATCGGCGCGACAGGCATCGGGTGGCGGACAAAGGTAATGCCGCTCAAATTCCTGGGTCCCGGCGGCAAAGGTTATATCTCGGACGCGACGGAAGCTCTCGACTACGCGGTGTCGGAGGGAGTGAAGATCAGCAACAACTCTTACGCCTACCGCGACAACTGCAGCGGCTGCTACTCTCGCACCCTCCTGGATGCCATAGACCGAGCAAAGGAGTCCGGCCATCTCTTCGTCGCAGCTGCGGCGAACGGTGGAGACGACAGCATCGGCGACAACAACGACTTGGAGCCCGCTCCGTATCCGGCAAGCTACAAAGCCTCGAACATAATCTCCGTCGCGGCGTCGAACAACAGGGATCAGATGACCAGCTTCTCGAATTACGGAGCCACCTCGGTAGACCTCGCGGCTCCGGGACTGGGTGTTTACACGACGGCTCCAGGCAACACCTACCTCTATGGATACGGCACGTCGATGTCGGCGCCGCACGTCGCGGGTGTCGCGGCTCTGGTCAAGAGTAAGTTTCCAGGATTGGACGATGCCGGAATCAAGTCGAAAATCTTATCCTCCGTCGACCGCAAAGCGAGCTTCACCGGCAAGATGACTACTGGCGGAAGGCTCAACGCCGCCAGAGCCCTGGGCGCGACTACCACTACGGCGCCCGTGCAGACGGCACCGGCCAACACAGCCCCCACAGTCGGCAATATGAAGCCCAAGTCGCGGAAGATCAGAGATCGTACCCCGCGCATAACCGCTAGTGTACGAGACTCGCAAACGGATATGAGCAAGTCGAACATCCGTCTGTACGTCGACGGTCGCAACGTGAGTCGCTTCTCCTACAACCGGAGCACGAACCTCTTGACTTACACTCCGTCACGGAAGCTTGAGTATCGGTGGCACACTGTCAAGGTGGTAGCAAGAGATCCGGGAAACCTTAGTGGTAGCGGCTTCAAGCGCTTCAAGGTCGTCCGGTAGAGAAGCGAGCCCCCTCTAGGAACAGCTATGCTCCCCCAAAGCGCTCCTGTCGGTCGTGGTGGGCTGATCCTGCGGCAAGGAAGCCTCCGATACAGAGACGATTGTGAAGTTTGCGAGTTCTTCGGACCCTGTATGGCGCTTGTTCCATTCGCTGCAGATGTAGTTGCCAAAGTGCGGGCGCAAATCCGCGTACTCGTCGAGTCTAAGCGCCGACATATATTTGCGCCAATGGTTACTCTCGTATATTTGGGATAGATCCTGGGGCTTCTCCCAAGACACTGGATAGAGACCGAAGTCGTCGCGAGTGACAGGCATGAGATCCACCTCCTGTCCGCCTTTTAGATCTCCCGGAAGCACGTACCACTTGTCCGTCTTGGACGGATGGGGCGCGAACATGGACCAATACTGGCCGAGACCAAAGGCGGCTCCGACGGGTTGCAGACGATCCGGCATATTGAA
>JBGTDE010000070.1:0-2945 GCA_041748475.1 Rubrobacteraceae bacterium
GAGGGCGACGAGACCGCCCGCTATCTTCCGAAGAGAGCATGGGAGCAACTCAGCGAAGGTGAAAAAAGAGAGACCGAAGAGAAGAAACGGGCGGGTTCCCGCGACGGAGAGCAGTTCGTCCCGAACACCAGGGAAGCCAAGAATGCCCGACAAGACAATCAAAATCTCCCGCTTAACGGCTACGACGAGCTAAACGTCGAGAGCATCAAAAAGAAAGCCAAAGGGCTCTCCAACGATGAGACGAGCAGAATCCTTGAGTACGAGAAAAACCACAAGAATCGCAAGACCCTCGTTGCAACTCTTCAGAAGCGGCTTTAGCTCCAAAGAGATTACTCCCGTATCGTCTAGAGCAGTAGGCTTGTGGGCACCACCAGAAGTGATGCTTCATTGGACCTGGAAGCTGAAGAAGTGTTAAGCGTATACCAGGGTAACGGAGTAAGTTGTGATCTAGTCTTGGGTGAATGTTTGAGAGGTTCTAGCTAGTCAACGTTTTAGCACGCCGCCTCCGGCGTCTCTCAGACAGTTGGGGAGGTGCTGACGTGCTCAAGTGCTTCGTATCTAGCGGACGATGGCTCCGTCTTCGCGGAGGATCTCGACAGCATCAGGGTCCGTGTGAAATACTCGAACCCTGGCCGTCGATGCCGCCATCAAGACTCCAACAATGCCGGTGCGCAAATCCTGGGGCCGTGCGGGCTCGGACCAGCCGACATCGGCGTTGGTCAAGTCGGAATCCGTGGTAACGAAGCGTTGCAGAAACAGACTCAGAGGTACGCGAAGCGCAAAGGCCAGAAGCAGGGAGCCGAGTATGAGCAGGTAGACCGGCCACCCTAGATACAGACCTAGACCCAGCGACGCCAGAAAGAAGACCGCCGTGAGCAGGTTGACCGACACGATGGTGGTGCCGCAATTTCGGTGGATCGCCAACCGCTTCTCTCCGTCCCGCAGCCGTCCCAACGCCTCTCGCGCCGCCGACTCGACTTCTTCGACAGAACGCACGCCCTGCACGAAGAACCCGTCCTCCGTAGAGAAACCACTCAACCGGCGGCCTGGCTCTCGCTCCATCATCACCACGATAGTCGCGTGCTCCAGAGCGTGGTTGCGCCGCAAGGTACGGTTTCCGAACATCGACATCATCTGACGCGGATAGATAAATAAGCTCGCAACCGCCTGCAACGAGAACAGTATCGGCAGCACAAGCAGAAAGCCAACAGCGAACACCGCTACCAGGAACAATACTATAAAAGCCACTTACGCCTACCTTCTTAAGACGATTTACTTAAGTCTATTATACGTCAACACGCGGCTTTCAGGCTGTGAATTTCACCCGCCACCACAAATACGCCACTCAAACGGCAACGCAGCTTCACCGCGTTCGTCCATCTCGTTCAGCAATAAAAGGGCGGCTTCCGCGATTTCCCGATGCCGGTCCGCGTCCCCCGACGCGCCCATCGGATAGTTGTATTGGAACGGGACGAAGGCGACTCGCGGCGCGCTCATGCCCGTCTCCATCGATAGGGTCACCGTTGGGATACTGCAAGTCTCTATCTCTTCGCTTACCAGTCCCACGGATCGGTGACAGAGCGGTCAAGAAGGTGTGAGCAAGACCGCGTCTACATTGTCTTCGATCAGCTTTTCAGACACCTCGGGGGCGGTCGAAGTTACGAGAGTTTCCGGGTCGTGGATCGCACCCATAAAGCTGAAATGCCGATAATTGGCCTCCCTCACGAAACCGTCTTCCACGAGCTGTTTGAGTGTACTTAGCGGGAACACGGCATCGAGGTCGGTGTCTTCGGTCGGTCGGTAGTAGGCGTGGGTCCACGTTAGGGCTGTCGCGTCGTACGGTATCTCGCGGTAGGAGCAATCCCCTCGGGGGTCGTCTATGTCGAAGCGGGTGTCGTCCGGTGAGTGTACGCCGCCAGTGGTTACCAGGGCGATGCGGCTTTCGGCGAGGGGTTTTTGGAGGTGGGAGAAGGGTGGCACGTCACTCAGACGTTGAAGCGCACGATCATAGTGTCGCCGTCCCGAACTATGTAGTCCCGGCCTTCGAGGCGGACTTTGGCCTCTTCCTTGGCTTTCGACCACGAACCCGCGTCTACGAGATCGTTCCATAGTCCTACGTCGGCGGCGATGAACCCGCGTTCCATGTCCGAATGTATTCGACCGGCGGCGGTGCGGGCCGTGGCTCCGTCCCGCACGGTCCACGCCCGGCTCTCTTTCTCTCCGGCGGTGAAGAACGTGAGTAATCCAAGCAGCCCGTAAGCGGCTCGCACAAACTCTTCGAAGCCGGTCTTCTCGATCCCGAGCATCTCTAGGTACTCCCGAGCCTCTTCCTCGCCAAGCTCCGCGACTTCGGCCTCCAACCGCGCCGAGAGCCGCACGGCCCCGGCACCTTCGCGGGCGGCGAGCTTCTCGACCTCCGCGCTGAAACTGTTGCCGTCCGCGACGGATTCCTCGTCCACGTTGGCGACGTAGAGTGTTGGTTTTGCGGTTATTAGCGTGCTGAGAGCTTCGGCGGCGGCCTCGCTCTTTGGAAAAGTGCGGGCCGGGTCACCGTTGGAGAGGTGATCCCGCAACTTTACCAGTTCCTCAGCTTCGGCCTTCAGCTTCGCATCACCACTCTTGGCGGCTTTCCCGGTGCGATCCAAGCGCCGCTCTATGGTAGAAAGATCGGCCAACAACAACTCGGTCTGTATCGTCTCTATATCCCCCGCAGGATCCACGCCTCCATGAACGTGAATGACGTTATCGTCCTCGAAGCACCGCACGACGTGAGCCACAGCCTCACACTCACGAATGTTGCCGAGAAACTGATTCCCCAAGCCCTCGCCCGTGCTAGCGCCCCGCACCAACCCGGCGATGTCCACGAAATCCACCGTCGTCGGGACTACGCGCTTGCTGTGCATAACCTCCGCCAGAGCGTCCAGTCGACCGTCCGGGACCACGGC
>JBGTDE010000071.1:0-8819 GCA_041748475.1 Rubrobacteraceae bacterium
CGTGAGGCGGGAGCGACGGGACTCGAACCCGCGGCCTCCGGCGTGACAGGCCGGCGTTCTAACCAACTGAACTACGCCCCCGCGAGGGGCATCCTGTAAAGGACTCAGGGAGTTTAACAAACATGACCCCAACCGTCACCCATTCCGGCAAACCTTTTCCCAGCGGATACGGTCGTATGAGCGACCGTGTTGGCAGATACGCTAATAAAGCTTGCCAGTATTCGCCACGCAGTACGAGCGCAGCACCGGCCAAACAGCAACCTAAGTAGGTTCGACAATTTTCACGAAAGGAATCTCTGAGACCACTCAGGCAGTGTTGGCCCGTGTATCCGTATCGAGCTACTATCGCTCGCTTACACGAAGGACGGGTTTGATCGCCTCTCCCGCTTCGGCGGCGTGGGCGGCATCGTTGATCCCGTCCAAATCGTAGAACTTCACGAGCCGATCCATCGGGAAGCGGCCCTGGGAGTGCAACTCCACCAGGCGCGGAATGAAGACATCCGGGACCGAGTCTCCCTCCACGATTCCCTTTATGGTCTTACCGGGGATCAGGATATCGTTCATGTCGAAGGTCGCTTCCGTCCCAAGACGCGCTGCGCCTATGAGACCGCAAACCCCCATCGGGCCGAGCGCATCCACCGCCTGACGGAACACAGCGGGCACAGCGGTCGTTTCCACAGAGAAGTCCACTCCGCCGCCCGTTAGCTCCTTGATGGCCTCCACGCTATTCGTTTCCTCGCCGTTGATCGTGTGCGTGGCGCCGAGTTCTTCCGCGAGCTTCAGGCGGTCGGGCTTCACGTCCACGCCGATGATCGTGGTGCAACCAGCGATTCGGGCCGCCATGATCGCACTGAGCCCAACGGCCCCCGTACCGAAGACAACGATGCTGGTGCCTGCCTTAGGACTCAGAGTGTTGAGTACTCCACCCGCTCCTGTCTGAATGCCGCATCCCAGCGGTCCCAGTATCTCAAGCGGCGCATCGTCGGCGACTTTCACCACGTTGCGCTCGGTTGCCAGGGCGTGTGTGGCGAACGACGACTGTCCAAAGAAATGCGCATGCATCAAGTCTCCACCCGAGCTTACTGGACTGCTACCGTCCAAGCGCGTACCGCCAAAGTTGAGGTCGAAGAAGCTCATGCAGTAAGTGGGTTTGCCCGACAGGCACGTAGCACATTTGCCGCACGAAGAGAAGGTCAGCACCACGTTGTCTCCAGGCTCGACCTTGGTTACTCCGGCCCCCACCTCTTCGACGACGCCCGCTCCTTCGTGGCCGAGGACACACGGCAGCGGCACCGGATACCACTGGTCGCGCACGATGAGGTCCGTGTGGCACATCCCCGTAGCCACGATCCGCACCAGCACCTCACCCGCTCGTGGGGATTCGAGATCCAACTCCTCCACCGAGAAGGGCTGCTCCTTCTCCCGCGCCACCGCCGCCGTTATCTTCATCGTTCTCCTCTCCCTAGCTACGCTTTCAACCCATCCACCCTACAAAGAGTGCCACACCCGCGGCTTCCGGGCGACTTGCAAAGCAGTTACTCACCGCCAGATCTAAGTCGTGTATTTGATGGCGACGGTCTTTACCGCGCTGTATTCATAGAGGGCTTCGTAGCCCTTCTCGCGTCCGTGTCCAGACTTTTTGAATCCTCCGAATGGCAACTCTACGCCGCCGCCCGCGCCGTAGGTGTTGACGTAGACTTGTCCGGCCCGCAGCTCACTAGCTAGCCAATGAGCCTTTCCGACGTCGCGGGTCCACACAGCGGCGATCAGACCGTAGTCCGTACCGTTGGCTATGTCGGCAGCGTGTTCGAGGTCGTCGAAGGTCGTGGTGACCAGCACGGGGCCGAATACTTCCTCCTGCGCAAGCCGGTCTCCAGGGGAGACATCGCCAAAGAGCGTCGGCTCGAAGAAGAAACCGTTGCCGAGCCTGTCACCCTGTGCGACATCGCCACCCGAGAGTAGATTCGCTTCTGTTTTGCCGGTCTGGACGTAGCTGTCCACTCGCTGTAGTTGGGTTTCGGAAATGATTGGGCCGAGGTCCGGATCTTCGAGTCCCGGCCCGATGGTGATACTCTTGAATTTCTTGGCGACGGCTTCGACTACCTGTTCTTGCACGCTTTCCTCGACTAGAAGCCTTGAGCCTGCTGAGCAGGTCTGTCCGGCGTTCTGGATGATAGAGTTGACGATGATTGGTACCGCGCCCTCGATGTCCGCGTCGGCGAAGACTATGTTGGGCGATTTGCCACCGAGTTCTAGAGTTACGGGGATGACGTTCGCGGCGGCGGCTCGGCTCACGATCTGGCCGATCTCGCCCGAGCCTGTAAAGGCGAGATGATCAATCCCCGAGTGCGCGGCGAGCGCGGCCCCTGCCTCCTCTCCATACCCAGGCACGATATTTAGCACTCCGGGAGGTAGACCGGCCTCCAAGGCCAACTCTCCGAGACGGACGGGAGTCAGCGGGGCTTCTTCGGCGGGCTTCATCACACAGCAATTTCCAGTGGCCAGCGCCGGAGCGACGGAGCGGCAGCCGATCTGGAGCGGGTAGTTCCACGGGATGATGTGTGCCGTAACGCCGTAAGGCTCGCGAACCGTATAGGTAAAGGTGTCTGCGAGTGCCGGGATGGTGTGACCGTAGAGCGACTCTATGGTGTTGGCGTAGAACTCGAAGTATCGAGCGGCTACCGTAGCGTCGGCACGCGCTTGCTTTAGAGGTTTGCCGGTGTCTAAACTCTCCAGCCGCGCAAGCTCTTCGTGGTCCCGTCGCAACAACTCCGCAAGCCGGTGCAGAAGCCGCGCCCGCTCAGATGGCGTGGTACGTCGCCAGGTCTTCTCATAGGCTTCGCGGGCGGCTTCTACCGCCTGGTCTATTTCGGCTTCTCCGCATCGGGCGACCGTGGCGCAGACCTGTCCCGTCGAAGGATCTACGTTCTCGAAAGTACTATTGCCATTCACCTTTTCGCCGCCGATTATGGCCGGATAGTTCTGTATAGATGTCACGCTCATTGAATCCCCTTTCTCCACATCCGCTGCAACACACTCTCTCTAACTCGGTACGATGGCGGGCCGTGCGACCTTTCGGGCTTCCTCGCGCTCGATAGCCTCTCCAACTTCCTCCAGCTTGTACTCTCGATCGGTAAGCTCGTCGAAGGGATGATCCCGGTGTTTCCTCTCCAGGAACCTCAAAGCGCGGTGCAGATACCACGGCTGGTAACGCACCATCCCCTGTACGCGCAGGTTTTTGCGGGTGATTAGCCCCGGTGCAACCGAGACCTCGTGCTCCGGGCCGACGTTCACGTTGCCGATCTCGATCACAGCCCCTCCAGGACGCGCGAGATGCAAGGCTTCTACGAAAGCCGCCGGAACACCAGCCACCTCCAACACCACGTCCGCGCCGTAGCCGCCGGTAAGCGATTGCACGACCTCGACCCGCTCCTCCGATGTTGGGTGCTCTAGCAGGTCCACGATGTGCCTTGCGCCGAACCGTCTCGCCAGTTCGATACGCTCCGGAATACCCTCGACCATGATGACTTCGGCCCCGAGGTCTTTGCCGACAGCCGCCGCATACAAACCAAGACCGCCAGCCCCCTGTATCACCAGGCTGTCACCAGCGGAGAGCCCGATCCGATGCAGGCCGTACAACACCTGTGAAAGCCCGCAATTGGCTCCGGCGACGACTTTATCCGGTATCTCATCGGAAACTTTATAGAAATACTGATCTGGATGAACGTAGTAGTGCGTTGCGAACGAACCATGAAAGTGCGGCTCGACTTCGGGCGGCTTGGACCAGAAATCGTAAGCTCTCCGGCAAAGGTTGAACTCACCGCGCAGACACGCCGGACACTTGCGGCACGTAAGGAAGTACGGCGCCACTACCCGATCTCCCACGCTCACAGCATTCCCCGCGTAATCCGTTTCCACACCGTCGCCCAGAGCCGCGATCTCCCCGACAAACTCGTGACCTAGTACACACTGGCGGATAAGCGGGTGGTGAAAATGGTAGATGTGTACCTCTGAGCCGCACAAATTCGCCCGTCGAACCTTCGTGAGCACGGCCCCTGGTTCCGGCTCGGGGATCTCGAACTCTTTCACGCGCACCTCCGCCGGTCCCACCAGCGCAGCAACCCTTCCCTTCATCCAAGTGCCTCCTCACTCTTTGTCCTCGACAGAGATTGTCCAGAACAGCGGCTAAGTGCTCGTCGCCCCCCTCTCCGTCTCCGGGTCCTCCAGGGCGGTGCTCGCGTATGTGGGTGCGTGATTCCTCGCGGGGCTCGGGTCACCAAAGACCTCCGCCACGAACTCCGGTGGCATCGGCTTCGTGAGCGGAGTGACTACCACCATCACTATCGAGGCGATGATGACGGAGTATCCGGCGGACCCGAACGGGTTCTCGGGCATGAAGCCCAGGTAGATCACAGCGTAACAACCCACGCCTACAAGGAAAGAAGCTATAGCGGCGGCCTTCGTCGCCCGGCGCCAGAGACTCCCGATCAAGACCGGACCAGCCAGACCGGAGACGATCCCCCCGACCCCGATCCAGAGCAGGATCGCCAGAAACTCCGGCGGATTCCAGGATGATCACCCCGACTTCGTCCCCTCTGATCCCAACAGAGTTCCCCACTTTTCCCTATGTTCTTTGCTTCATCTTTCCCTTGCGGGAAATTATAGACTAGAAGCGTCCTTAATGTACGAATGGGCACATACACTCGGTATTGAGGTCCGTGTAAATAAACATGTTGAAACGGAATATTCGTTCACAGTCCCCGCTTTGCTAGAGTTGTCGATAGAATGCATTCGGGTATATTCTCGCAATGTCGTAGGAAAGAGGGAGATGAGGATCTCAATGAGTATCAAGGAGGGCTGGCGGGGGCGTTTCCTCGAAGACTTCGAGGTCGGCGACATTTACCGACATCCGCTGGGGCGCACGGTAACGACGACGGACAACATCTGGTTCACGCTTCTAACTCAGAATACAGCTCCAATTCACTTCGATCACAACTACGCGGCTCAGACCGAGTTTGGCAAGCCTCTCGTGGACTCGACATTCACCGTGGCGCTCGTCACGGGTCAGAGCGTGACCGACGTTTCGCAGAACGTAATGGCGAATCTGGGCTGGGATGAGATCCGCCTACCCGCTCCCGTCTTCGAAGGCGACACTATCTATTCGCAATCCGAAGTCCTTGAGAAGAGAGAGTCAAAGTCCCGCATAAACGTAGGCATCGTCACGGTGAAAACAACCGGATACAACCAGGACGGCACGGTGGTCGTTATTTTCAACCGCACGCTCATGGTTTACAAAAAGGGCTATGCGCCAGAGACAGCTCGCCTAGAACCAGATGCGGACTCTAAGTAGAACTGGAGGTAGACACCATGCTGGACACGGCTTTACACGAGAATCTCAGGCAGGGTGTGAGGCAAGTCTGCGAGCGATTCCCGGAGGGTTACTGGCGGGATCTCGACTACAAGCGGGAGTATCCGGAGGAGTTTGTCCGGGCAATGACCGAAGCGCGGTATCTTGCGGCCCTGATCCCAGAGGAGTACGGTGGCCTGGGGATGAACATCGCCCAGGCGTCCATCATCCTCGAAGAGATCAACCGCTCCGGCGGCAACGCGCAACCCGCCCACGCGCAGGTCTACACTATGGGAACTCTTCTGCGTCACGGCTCCGAAAAGCAGAAGGGAGACTTTCTGCCAGGCATCGCCAGCGGCGCGCTGAGATTGCAAGCCTTCGGCGTAACAGAGCCTGAGGCCGGGACTGATACTACCCAGTTGACGACAACCGCTGTCCGCGACGGCGACGATTACATAGTGAATGGGCGTAAGATCTATATCTCGCGAGTGCAGCATTCGGATTACATGATCCTGTTGGCCCGCACCACGCCGCTCGAAGAAGCGAAGCGTAAATCCGAGGGGCTGTCCGTGTTTATCTTCGATCTGCGCGAGGCAATAGGCAACGGCCTGACGGTAAAGCCCCGGCGAGTCATGATCAACAACGAGACCAACGAGCTACTCTTCGAAAACCTCCGTATACCGGCTAGCGCCTTGATCGGCGAAGAAGGCAAGGGCTTTCGATACATCCTCGACGGCATGAACGCGGAGCGCATCCTCATAGCCGCCGAATGTATTGGCAATGGTCGGTGGTTCGTGGACCACGCTACCACCCGCGCCAACGATCGCGCCGTATTCGGACGCCCGATAGGACAGAACCAGGGCATCCAATTCCCAATTGCTCGCTCTCACATAAACGTCGAAGCCGCCGACCTGATGCGGGTCCGGGCCGCTGAGAAATTCGATGAGGGCGAACCCTGTGGGGCGGAGGCGAACATGGCTTTGCTGCTCGCCGCCGATGCCTCATGGGAGGCCGCCAACGCCACGATGCAGACCTACGGCGGCTACAGCTACGATGCCGAATACGACGTGGAGCGCAAGTTCCGCGAGACACGGCTCTTTCAGGTGGCCCCAATCTCTACCAACCTCATCCTCTCATACGTAGGAGAACACGTCCTCGGCCTACCGAGGTCTTTCTAAAATGCTCCCCCTCGAAGGAATAACCGTTGTCTCCCTCGAACAAGCCGTCGCCGCGCCGTTCGCCAGCCGCCAACTAGCGGACCACGGCGCCCGTGTAATAAAGATAGAGCGTCCCGGCACCGGAGACTTCGCTCGCGGCTACGACGAAACCGTTAACGGCCTGGCGAGCCATTTCGTGTGGCTAAACCGCTCCAAGGAATCTCTAACGCTGGATCTCAAGAAGGATGCAGCGCGTGAAATTCTAGACGAGCTCCTTGCTAGATCCGACGTCTTTATTCAGAATCTCGCCCCCGGCGCAGCCGAGCGGTTAGGATTCGGTACGGATGCATTGAGAGAGAGATATCCAGACCTCATCGTCTGCAACGTCTCGGGGTACGGGTCGTCGGGGCCTTATTGGGACAAGAAAGCCTACGACTTGCTGGTGCAGTGCGAAGCTGGGCTCGTCTCCATCACCGGCACGCCGGAGACTCCATCGAAAGTTGGTATATCGGTCGCGGACATCGCCGCCGGGATGTACGCCTATTCCGGTATCCTGACGGCTCTCTTCCGGCGCGAGCGGACTGGCGGGGGTGCTGCGTTGGAGATCTCCATGCTCGAAGCTCTGGGCGAATGGATGGGGTTCCCATCTTACTTCGCCGGTTACGGTGGGAAGGAGCCACCTCGCACCGGCGCGAGTCACGCGGCCATCGCACCCTACGGACCCTTCGAGTGTGGTGATGGAGAGGTTGTTTTCCTCGGCATTCAAAACGAGCGCGAGTGGGCTTTGTTCTGTGAGATCGTTCTAGAACAGCCAGAACTTACCAACGATGAACGCTTCGATTCCAACTCAAAACGTGTAGCCAACCGCGAAGACCTGCACAGCGAGATATGGAGCGTCTTCGGCGACCTCTCGGCGGATGAAGCGCTGCAACGGCTGGACGAGGCAGGCATCGCGAACGCCAGGATGCGAACTGTAAAGCAGTTCTTGGATCACCCTCAGCTACAGGCCCGCAACCGCTGGCGTGAGGTTGCTTCCTCCGTGGGCAACGTCCGGGCTCTCATCCCCCCTGCAATGCTCGACGGCGGCGAGCCGGTCATGGACCCCATCCCCGAGGTTGGCGAACATACCGGAAGAATACTCGCTGAACTCGGTTACAACGAGGACGGAATCTCAGCGTTGCGCCAGGACAAAACCGTGTAGAGTCGCAATGCTTGATCTTGGGGTAGCGTCAGGTCAATGTTATGGATATAGTGCTCTCCAGGGAAAGGAGCGAGGCATAGTCTGAGGTACAAAACTACCCAAACTATACGTCAGAGTTTTGGACGTGATCGGAACAATGTCCGAACCTTACGGGAGTGTTTCTGAAAAACCTAGACGAAGGAGGAGCATGAAAAGAGTCTTGAAAGGTACATGGGGGAAAGCGTTGACCCGCCAGGAGTTCTTGAAACTCAGCGGTGCCGGGCTCGCCGGGGCCGCGTTGCTCGGTACAGCGGGCTGTGGAGCCCGAGGCGGCGGCGCGGAGGGTGGAGGCGGTGGTGGTGATGGCGAGAGCTTCACCATCAAATTCTCGCACGTAGTTACGGCGGAGACTCCTAAGGGACAGGCCGCTGAGAAGTTCAAGGAGCTGGTTGAGAAGCAGTCCGACGGCAAGATAAAGGTCGAGATCTTCCCAAACTCCGAACTCTATGGGGATGAAGACGAGTTGCAGGCACTCCAGTCGGGCTCGGTCCAGATGCTCGCGCCGTCCAGCGCCAAGTTCACCACGATAGCGCCACAACTCCAGGTGTTGGATCTGCCGTTCATCTTCGACAGCGTCGACGACATACCGGAGATCGTCTCGCCAGATTCCAATGTTGGCAAGGCAATCTTCGAGAACAAGAAGCTGGCGTCGAAGAACATAAAGGTCCTCGGACTCTGGGACAACGGACTCAAGCAACTCTCTTCGAACACCGAGATGACCAAGCCGGACGACCTGAACGGCCTGAAGTTCCGGATACAGCCGTCCGACGTGCTGCGCAGCCAGTTCAAGTCCTGGGGAGCCAACTCCACACCGCTAGCCTTCGCCGAGGTCTACAATGCGCTGCAACAGGGAGTTATCGACGGCGCAGAGAACCCGTACTCGAACATAGAATCCCAGAACATGCAGACCGTACAGAAGCACATTTCGGAGTCGGATCACGGCTACATCGGATACGTCCTCGCTATCAACAACGACTTCTACGACAAGCTGCCAGACGATCTCAAAAAGGCCGTCGACGATTCAGCCAAAGAGGCCAGCAACTACAACCGGGAGATCGCAGCGGACCTCAATCAG
>JBGTDE010000072.1:0-5084 GCA_041748475.1 Rubrobacteraceae bacterium
CGTCCGAGACCAGCGATGTAAAGGACTTTCGTACGGCTTTCAGGCACGGGCGTTTCCACCTCTACGCAAGACTCGCTTCGCCACGTTCCAGAACTCGCCGAGGAACTCCTTATCCGTGGTCGAGAGTCCGAAGAGTAAGAGCAGGGCTAGATATAGGGTTCCGAGTACAGTGCCGAGCAGGGCTATCGTCGGGATTGCGGAGAGGTCCAGGAAGAGACCGGCGGCGTAGGTGACAGCGGCAGCGAGCAGACCAGCGGCGAGGGGTTTCAACCATGTGGCATCGTAGGGCCAGAAACCTAGACGGCGGCGTACGGCTAAGAGGGTAGCGGCGTTCTCCGCGAAGATACCCGAGGCCATGCCTATAGCGGCGGCGGCGATCCGTCCTTCAGGGGTGGTGGCGCGGGAGACCAGTAGCAGGGCGACAACCACACCGAGAAGTGCGGCGGTCGCGGTGGCGACCATTACGATCCGCTGGTTGCCGGTCATGGCGAGCATCCGGGGGGTTGGGCCGACGGCGGAGGAGAAAAGCTGTGCGGCGGCCACGATCATGAGCGCCGTCCACCCAGCGGCGAAGGCTGGTTTGATGACCGAGAGCACATCCTCGCCGAGAACCAAGATTATCAGGAAGATCGCGAATCCGCCCGTGAAGATCCAGCGCGAAATATCCTTGTAGAGCCGACCGAGACCATCCATCTCCCCCCGGGCGTAGTAACCAGAGATGATGGGAGAGAATATCCCCCCAAACGCGAAACGCACGAGCGTCAGAAAGGTAGCTGTCCGGGCCGCGAGCGCGAAGATGCCCGTTGGACCGGCGGCGGCGAAGAAACCAAGTATCTGTATGGCCGCGTAATTGTTGGCGTACTGAGCGAGCGTCGTTACGCTCATCGGCACCGAGACCGAGAACAACTCGCGGGTCTCGTATTTGGGTTCGACCTTCCCGTCGAAGAGTGGCGGGAACAGTTTGCGAAGGAAGTAAACCGCCACGACACCGCCCAGAAGCATCGAGACCGCATAGGCTACGACGGCTCCGATCAGGCCGTCCACCAGGAAGTAGAACATTCCGATTAGAACTAAATGTAGAGCCGGGCGGATCATCTGCTGCACGTAGCTTGCATACGTAACGGTCTTGAATCCCTGCGTCGCCCAGAGCACCATGCTCATGAACGTGTAGAACGGCAACGCGACCGCGAAGGCTGCGATGATGGGTTCAAGATCCGGCTTATCGTAAAAGCTTGCGACAGCCCCGGCCCCAAAGAACATCAGTATCGAGAGCGCGAGGCTTATAAAGAACGGCACGCCAATAGCCTGAATAATGGTTCCACGGACCCGCGAGTCGTCGCCGTGCTCGCGATGATGGGCTACCCACCGCACGACACCGTTGTCCATCCCGAACCTCGCGAGGATATTGACGCCGTTGATCGCACCGACCCCGAGAACGTAGAGGCCAACTCCAGATGGCCCATACAACGCACCCAACACGAACTGTATCCCATATCCCACGAATCGCCCGAAACCCTGACCAACGGTGCTAATACCAGCCCCCCTAGCTACCCGAGCTACGCTGGAATCAGCTTCCGTTGCGCCAGCGGGCGGCTCTTCGGTAGCCGCGCCCGGCGTACCAGAAGGGGCATCGCCTGCCGCAGCGTTAGGGACGGAGGAATCCACGGGCTTCTTCTCCGGGGGTGTGTTCATCGGGCATTCACGGCGAAGATTATAGAACTTTTAACGATGGGATAACGAAATCATCCTCGTGACTACCGGCGTTCGGTCTTTAACCTCTTTCCACCCCAGTATCTAGCAGCGACCTCTACTATGGGCGCGAGTCCCATCCAAGCCCAGACCAGACCGAAGATGACCCAGAAGGCTACACCGAGATAGCTGAGATCCCGCACAGCAGCCAATGCGCCGAAGGCGGATCCGAAAGCCAATGGCAATCCGACCCAATACGGCAACGTCTCGGAACGCAATCCACCCACGGCGAACAACCAGGAGCCAGCGGCAACCACAAAGATCCCGACGCGCAACGCATGCCATCCAGGAGCAGTGAACAGATAGACGTCATCCAGCCCCAGATAGAATTTGAGGCCGACCCCAACGACAACGAGCACCGCGCCCAGCAACACCGCGTAGAATCCAAGACCTGCCAGACGCGATCCTCGACCAGCGCCGCGAAGCTTGTGGAAAACGAGTCCGGCGTAGATCAGGACGACCGACGAAGGGAATAGCCGCCAGAACGTGTCGGAGCTTCCGAATCTCATCTCCGTCAGGTACACGCCAATTGGCGAGAGAGCCCACAGAACGCCGCCCGGAAGACACAGCAAAGCCCCCAAGAAGAACAGCCTGGAAAGCATGCCTACGTTCCGTGCGACCGGATACGTCCCTACACCTGGACTTTGGGCCAGGCTGCTGGTAGCGGGCCGTTGGCGTCTTTGAGGACGTAGTCGTCGAACATTTTCTTGACCACGTCGGGATTGTCGCTGGAGATGTTGTTGTCCATGCCGGGGTCGGACTCGATGTCGTAGAGATGAGCTTCGGCGCCGGTGTTGCGAGCGAACATCACGTACTTATCGTCGCGGGCCCAGACGTAATCGTCGTAGCCGAGGGTGAAGTATGGCCGTTCGGTTGGCTCGCCGCCCTCCAAGATCACAGTCAAGTCCTCTCCGTCCATTGGTTGCTCCTGATCGATGCCTAGAGAGCCGAGGATAGTGGGAGCTACATCGTGGATGGAGGCGAAGTAGTCACTGGTCTTACCCGCGCCCTTGCCGCCGGGGTGACGGATCATCATCGGAATATCCGTGACTTCGGGCCAGAGCGCGTAGGCTGGTTTGCCGGTCACGCCATGCTCCCCGAGTCCTACGCCATGGTCCGAGAGCAGCACGACCATAGTGTTGTCGAGCACGCCAAGGTCATTGGCCTTGTCCAAAAAGTTGCCGAGCCAGTGATCCACCATCGTCACTTCTCCGGCGTACAACGCTCGCATCCTTTCGAGTTCGGACTCTTTCAGATAGTCCGAAGACGTGTAATTCGGCACGATTGGTTCGGGGCCGCTGTAAGAATCGCTATAGAGATCCACGTACTTCTGTGGAGGATCCCATGGTTCGTGAGGATCAAAGCAATCGACTACGAGAAAGAACGGCTGGGCCTCTCCGGCGATCTCAAGGTAATCACCCGCCCGGTTGAAGACCTTCGGGGCGAACCAGTCGTCCTCGGACTTGCGGTAGCGGGTGTTTGCTAGGTACTGGCGGACTTTCGCCCTCATGCCGTTGGTGTTTCCATCGACGGTGTTGGCGTTCACCATATTGTCCGAGGCGCGCAAGGGGGAGCGGTAGCGGTCGCGCTCTTGGCCGCGGATAAAGTCGAAGACCTCAAAGCCACGCTGAAAGTTCATTGAGGCTTTGAACATGTGGTGAGCGTCGGTAATCAGTGCCGTATCGTATCCTTCGGGGAGCAGGATCTCGGAGAGTGTTATCTGGTCCTCTGGGATTCGTTGCCAACCGGCGGGGAAGAAAGTCTCTCCTTTTTGGGGGATCCAATTCCGAAAAGGCCAGGTCCGCTTTCCTGTGTGGATGGCGCGACGAGCTGGGATAGTCGGTATGGATTCCGGGTAGGCCCGTTCGAAGCGCAGGGATTCCTTCGCCAGCGCGTCCATGTTTGGAGTTTGGATCCGGTCGTTGCCATAAGCGCCGATGTGGTCCTTACGCAAGCTGTCCAGGATCACCACGATCACATTCATCCTCGAACCCCCACTCGGAAGATAACTACACCCAGCCCCCAGCGCCGACGTACCCGTAAGCGCGAGCCCCGCGCCGCCGACACCCGCGACCTTCAAAAATTCGCTTCGCGTCAGCTTCTGCCGCGATCCATTTTTTTTAGAGAAGGAAACCGTTTCGATCCACCCCAAAGTCCGTCGCCGTCTGGTCCGGCGCATATTTTAAAGCAAAATCAATATTTGATCGGATTCCACAAGTCTTTCGCAAATATAGTCTTTTAACGCTCCCGAAACCAAGCCAGCGTCTTCGAAATTCCCTCCCGAGCCGAAACTTCTGGCTCCCATCCCAAAGCCTCCCGAGCACGACTTATATCCGGACACCGCCGCCGGGGATCGCCGACCGGCAACGGCTTATAAGTTTTCGGACTCTCACTACCGGAGATCTTCAGCACCAGATCCGCGATCCCATCCACGGTGTACTCGACCGGATTGCCGATGTTGACCGGACGCTCCTCGCCACTCATCATCAAACGAACCACACCCTCTATGAGATCGTCGATGTACTGAACACTCCGGGTCTGAGTCCCGTCACCGTAGATGGTTAGGGGTTCTCCAGCGAGAGCCTGAAAGATGAAGTTCGGGATCACACGCCCATCCTCCTCCCGGATGCGAGGTCCATAAGTATTGAAGATGCGTACTATGCGCGTCTGCACGCCACGATAGCGTCCGTAGGCCATCGTAGCTGCTTCGGCGTAACGCTTGGCTTCGTCGTAGACGCTTCGGACGCCGGTCGTATTGACGTTGCCCCGGTAGTCTTCGTGCTGAGGATGGACGAGCGGATCCCCGTACACTTCCGAGGTGGAAGCGAGCAGGAATCTTGCGTTCTTTGCGAGTGCGAGTTCCAGGCAGTTGTGAGTCCCGTAGGAGCCAGCTTTCAGTATCTCGAGCGGGACGCGCTCGAAGTCCGGCGGGCTCGCGGGAGAGGCGAAGTGGTAGATCCCGTGCAACTCTCCAGAGATTTTTATTGGCTCCGAAACATCATGTTCGATGTACTCGAAGCCTGGATTATCCAAAAGATGAGCGATATTTTCGAGCGAGCCGGTACTTAGATCGTCGAGGCACACAACCTCGTGTCCATCCATTAACAGCCGCTCGCAAAGATGACTTCCTACGAACCCAGCCCCGCCCGTGACCAGCACACGCCTGC
Organism: Rubrobacteraceae bacterium; assembly: GCA_041748475.1. GTDB lineage: Bacteria > Actinomycetota > Rubrobacteria > Rubrobacterales > Rubrobacteraceae > JACDDK01. The sequence goes on from JBGTDE010000072.1 coordinate 4,917, forward strand.
CGGAACCAGCCTCAGCCACGCCCGAAACCCTCGTACAGAAGGCCGCTCGCTCGGGCGACGATGGGGTCTAGAACGTTGCGTCCGTCGACTACGAGCCGCGGTTTCTTCATCAGCGCGGCGACTTTTTTCAGATCCAGGTCGACTATCTCGGGCCATTCGGTGACTATT